>JAIRLS010000342.1 GCA_031259205.1 Bacteroidales bacterium
CGGTCGCTGACCGGCGGAAAGGAAGCCTCCCGCAGCAGTGCGGCTGCCTGAATTGAAAATTCAGGCAGAAGAAGCTATGGAGAGGCTTCCGCAGGTCGTTGACCTGCGGTTATGAAAGTTACGTCCTTTCAGGACATTCCGCATCCTCCAAAGGATGGCTTTCGCCTGAAAGCGCGAAAGGCTTTCGTGCTTTCGCGGTGGATTCGATATTTTTGCGCTTTGCCCTCGACAGGATTTTCAATCATTGTCGTTTTGCCCCTGTGAAGCGTCGAAGAAAAGCCTTTTTACGCTGTTTTCGTCACGCGGAAACGATGTTCGCCGTCCCGGTAGTCGTACTGCAAGTGCAGGCGGCAATACCGGCAGATAGAGTGCGCGATGGCAAGTCCCAGTCCGGTAGATTTCTCCTTTTTGTTTTTGGATTGGTAGAAGCGCTTGAAAATAAAATCTTTGTTCAACGCTTCCGCTTCTCCCGTATTGCTGAAGAGAATCTCGTCCCGAAGGATTTCAATGTCAATCCGCCCGTTTTCGCAGTTGTGAAGAAAGGCGTTTTTGAGCAGGTTGGTTACCAGCGAGGTCGCTAACAGTTCGTTCATGATGGCGTCGAAAACGCCTTTTTCCTCAATCCTGAAGTCGATGCGCCTGTATTCGTAGGCTTCGCGGAAACCGGCAGCGATTGTTTTTATCAGGTCGTTGAAGCAGATTTTTGTTGTTTCGGGGAACTGCCCGTTTTCGATTTTTGAAAGAAACAGCAGGCTCCTGTTCAGCCGGATGATGTGTTCGAGGGTTTCCTGCACGCTCATGATTTCCGTCAGTTCTTTCTCTTCGATGGTTTCACGTTCCGCCAGCAGTTCCAGTCGGTTTTTACAGACGGCCAGCGGCGTTTGAAGTTCGTGGGCGGCGTTGCTGATGAACTGTTTCTGCTGTTCGAATATTTCCTCGTTTTTTTGGGTCGTGGAGTTCATGGCGCGGTACAGTTCCTTAAATTCGGTAATGTTCGTTTTCGTTTCGGGCAGCGGTTTGTTTTGCCCTATGGTATATGTCTTTATCCATTTCAGCAGGACGTAGAGCGGTTTCATTTCGTGCCGGAAAACGACAAAGTTGATCAATATCGAAGCGGCCAGCAGCGACAGGTACAGCAAGGCGACGGAGTAGAGTATGGATTCCTGCAAATCCTCTTTTTCGATGGTGAGGAGGCTGACGGTGAGTTCATAGTGACGTCCGTCCGTGTCTTTGAATGTGGTTTTGAGCGTGCGGGTGGGTTCGTTTTCCTGTTCTTCTTCAACGTACATCATTTCGTCGATAAAGAGAGTGCGCGGGTGAGCGAGGGCGTACGCTTCCGTCACTTCTTGCAGGGAATAACTGCTGTTGTCGGCGGAAGGGGATTGCGAGAACTCGTGTCCTGCCCGTTTCATGGCAATTATGCGTCGGGCGTAATTCTCCAGACAGTCGTCCGTTTCGTCGCGAATTTCGTCGATGATTTCCGCGTAAAACGCGATGCACCATATTCCCGTGATGACAAGGAAACACAGCGACAGCCGGGAAAGTATCCGGAAACTCAGTTTCATGGCGCTACAAATTTATATCCCAGTCCGTACACTGCCTTGATGGCAGGGGTAGCCTTCGCCTGTTGCAGTTTTTTGCGAAGGTTTTTGATTTGGGCGTAGATGAAGTCAAAATTGTCCGACTGGTCAATGTGGTCGCCCCAGACGGCTTCCGCAAGAACGGTTTTGTTCAGCAAACGGTTGGGGCGAAGGATGAAATAGTGCAGAATGTCGTATTCCTTGCGGTTCAGCTCCAGTTCGGCGCCGTTTACGGACACCCGGCAGGCGTCGGGGTGAATCCGGATGTTGCCGCACTCAATCACGTTTTTACCGCCGTTCAGCTTGCGGCGCACCACGCTGCGGATACGCGCGTTCAACTCCGCCAGATGAAAAGGTTTGGGAAGATAGTCGTCTGCTCCGATGTTCAGCCCAAGTACCTTGTCGTCCAGCGAATCTCTGGCGGAAATGATGATGATGTTTTCCTGCAGTCCGTCCTCTTTCAGGCGGGCGAGCAGGTCGAGACCGTTTCCGTCCGGCAGCATCACGTCGAGCAAAATACAATCGTACTGATATAAATCGCTTTTCTCCAGCGCCGTCCGGAAACAGGAAGCCGTTTCTACCACGTACCGCTCCTTTTCGAGCGATTGCCGCAAAATTTTCTGCAACTCAACGTCGTCTTCTATCACCAGTATTTTCATGCACAAAAGTATCGTTTAAAAATGAAAAATGAAAACCCAAAGTCAAAAAAACCGATAATAATAAAATATACTTTCTGACGACTCCTTCCTTCAAACATTGACAAAAACTTTTTTCCTCAAAGACAGAAACTCTCCGTACCGGGGCAGAAACATTTTTTCCCAAGAAAAAAAATCGTAAGGAAAAACATTTTCGTATGCTTGCATACGGGAGAAAATTTAGCCGGACAAAGGGAAATTCAATTTTCCCGAAACGTAATTTTTCCCGCAAGCGTGTCCCGTTATCGGCGAACCGTCCGGCAAAGGCAGGCCACCCCCGTCCGGCATGGGAAAATATCAGGCGTCGAAAAAAAAATGAAAGGCGACTGGAAATTCCCGATTCTTTTCAGTTTTGGGAAATACTTTTGCATCATAATTTTTAAATATAATGAATATGAAAGTAATGAATTTTTTTATGTTCGGCTTGATAGCCGTATTGTATGCGCCCTGTGTTTGGGCGCAGGTCGCCCCGTCCGTTACGGGAAAATACTCCGATGCGGAGATTGACCGGTTGATTCATGCTTATGCCGTGGCTGTTTCCAAAGAGACGCCCCCCTCTCAGACGCTTCGGCAAAAGTTGGAAAAAGATTTTCCGGGAGCCTGGGACGTGGAGTGGGAGAGGGCGGAAAATGTCTACGAGGCGGAGTTTGAAATCGGCCACACCGATTACAGGGCCTGCTACGACAGAGAAGGTAATCTGTTGATGTATTATTACGAAGTGACGGAAGCGAAGTTGCCCTCCGTTGTCCGGGATGCGGCCAAAAGATATTATCCGAAATACCGTTTCGACGAAATTAAAAAGGTACACAAGGGAACTGCCGTTTTTTACAAAATCGAAATGGAACGCAGGGATGTGGAAGTGAAGATGGTGATCAAAAGCGACGGCAGCTTTGTAGAAAACTGGATAGATTAAACACTAAAAACTGAAAAGATGAAAATGAAAAAGATTTGTTTCGCATGGGTTTGGATATTTTTCTTGCAAACCTTTACGGCTTGCGACAGGGAAAAAGCGATTTCGGAAACGCAATTACCTCAAGCAGCCAGGAATTTCCTGAATACTCACTTTCCCGATGTAACCGTTGTGTCTGTTTTCAGAGAATGGGATGAGTATGACGTATGCCTGTCAAACGGTTTTCAGGCAGGCTTCGACCGCAAAGGCGAGTGGGACTGCGTAAACGGAATTACCCAGGCCGTCCCGCAGAGTATCATTGCCCTGATTCCCGCTGCTGTTCCGGCGTATCTTTCCGCCCGTTTCCCTGACGCCATAATAGTGGAAATCAACAGGGAAACGTTTGGTTACGATATAGAACTGTCGAACGGACTGGATTTGGAATTCAGTTTAACGGGAAATATCAGGGAAATAGATGATTAGCGGTACGGTGCATGGCTTTACAGGCAGAATTTGAAAAACAGTGCAACCGGCCGTTTTGTAAAAACCGTAACGTTTCGCCAAGATGACATAAAGTTTCGGCGAGACGTTGCGCATTCTCCAAAGCGGAAGATTTTCGTGAGTATCGCCGAAAGAGAGCGGAAGTCAGAAGAATGAACCCAACTTGGCGCGTTAATTCATGCAACCGCATCGCCAATAAACTGACGTCCATAAGTTTTACACAAATAATTCTCTTTTTCGATATTTTTCTGCCGTTTTTCTTTATCTTTGTGCCTTGTCAATCGGGACAATGGAGCAGGATTGTTATTTTCTTTGCAAGAATATGCCTTTTGTTCCTGATTGCCAAATTTTTTGGCAGCATACTTTTGACGTTGCCCGCTACGGCAATGGAAGAAAAAGCAGATTCTGCCCTTAGAAATGCATCATCATCTATATAATAATAATATGAAAAGTACAAAAAGAAACATTTTTTTAATGCTGGTTTGTGTTACGCTGGTAACTTGCCGGCCGGCT
>JAIRLS010000004.1 GCA_031259205.1 Bacteroidales bacterium
TGTTTGTACCTTATCAATCCTAAAATACAGGCTCTTGTTGGCCTAAAGAACTGTTCAAGGTTACAACAGTAGAGGGAAGGGGATTTACTTTGCGAACGGTATCTTTGTACCCATGACGAGCTTAATCTTGCTCCTTCCCTTTCTTCTGTTGAATACTTTCGGTTCACTTTTTTGTTATTTAACTCTTTTTTCATTTTATCACGCAAATTTACGCCCTTTTTATTCCCGGTGCAAATATAGGAAGACGTATTCGCGTTATAGTAATGACAGGGATCGCGTTATAGTAATGACGGAGGTCACGTCATAGTAATAACGCGATCGCGTCATAGTGATAACTCGATCGCGTCATAGTAATGACTCTACTCATGTCATAGTAATGACGTGAGCGTGTTATAGTAATGACGCGATCGCGTTATAGTAATGACAGCGGGTGCGTCATAGTAATGACGGGAACGTATCGTTACCATGTTGCAAGCAGCATCATAATAACAGTACGAAACGCTTTCCGGTAACCGTGCAACACGATTGCATAACACAAAGGAGGACGTCGTCATTGCGGGCCGTCAGGTGCGGCAATCCAGTTGTATGCAGGTAGCTGGATTGCCGCGTCGCTATGCTTCTCGCACATGACGAAGAGGGAGTGTATGGGACGACAGGAACGTGAGAGGATGTGTGTCCGTGCCTATGGTGGCGCTCTCACTATTCGTCATGATGGGAGAGGGAGTGGGCAGTTTGTATAAGGACAGCAGTTTGGGTGTTGAAGGTCGTTGTCAATATATTGCAAGAAGCGTAGTGACGTGACAATCTGGTACCTGTATGCACCTGGATTGCTTTACTACGTTCGCAATGATGGGGGAGGGAGTGGGCGGTTTGTATATGGGCGGCAGTTTGGGTGTTGAAGGTTGTTGGTACATGCAGATATATAAAGTTACTGGTGTAGATGGTTCTCGCGTCGGGGTTGTTGCTGCGTGAGGTGTATCTGTATGTGTAAGCGTATTTTGCTTATGCCGTCAACTGATTTTGAAGTCGAATATAGATAATGCTAATTAAACGATCTTATAAGTCTTTGTTGAATAGATTTAGAAATAATGTTTTTCTCATTTGGGTGGTGCTTTTGGAGAGGATGTGGGAGCAGGACAGCGATGTGATAAGCGAGTTTTTCTCTCTGTTTGGGCGGTTGCGGTGTAAGGTGCGACCTGCGCTGAAAAGATGGAAGAGAGTGGCTTTTGCGTGGAAGCTGTTTGGTGATTGTTGCGCGGAAGATTGGAGAACTTGTCTGTTTTCCGTAATTTTACATTCGTATACTTTGCGCGGCCTGATTTTGTGCAGGCGCATATATTCCCCATTGGGGAAGAATATCAATAGAAAAAGGGTACATAGTTTTCCCTGTTCCCCGTTAGGGGATTCATAAACAGGAGGTGTATGCCCTATATTTGTGCCATTTGACAAATTTGAAAAATTTGCGCCCAGCAAATTTTTCAAATGTCTGGAACAGTGTAAAATGGCACAAATACAGATCAAGACATTTGAGCATTTTTAATGTCAAATGGCTTTATCTAACGGGCAATCCTGCTCATTGACAACCGGTGTTTTCTATTGATATGTTTGCCCTGACGGGCAATGCACAAAACTGTGCCGTGTGCAGTATAAAAGCCTTAAAATGATTGAACAGCTTCTTTGAAAAACAGCAGGTTTTACGGAAAGCCCTGCGGATACGATGTTTCAGTATGCCGTTATTCCCCTCTATACCAACCGTATATTTCCTCCCCACAAGAGGATTCTTTCCTCCGAATGTTGACGTAAAGCTATCCCAATGAGCGGGACTTTTTTCATCGACCGTTCAACGGGTAAAAATGCGGAGGTTTGTTTGCCATACATTCCTTTCAGTTTACTGATAATCAATTATTACCGTATCTCATCCATTTCCACAGTTCTTTCCATGTCGGTTTTTTCCCGTAGATGAGGATAGCCGTGCGGTATATTTTGGCCGACAAGCGGATAACGCCGATAAAGGTTACGATAAGCAGGCCGACGGACAGTATTATTTCCCAGTAGGGGACGCCGAAAGGGATACGCGCCATCATCACCACCGGCGAGGTAAAGGGGATGATGGAAAACCAGAAGGCAACCGTGCTGTCGGGGTTTTGCATGACGTTCAGCATCACCATGAAAGCGACTATCAGCGGGAGAGAAACGGGCATCATGAACTGCTGGCTGTCGGTGTCGTTATCCACTGCCGATCCGATGGCGGCAAACAACGATCCGTAAAGCAGGTAGCCTCCGATGAAAAAAAGCAGGAAACAGCCAATCAGTACGGGAAAATTGACGGAATCCAGCATGGAAAAAAGATCTCCGCTCCGGTTCATCAATTCCTGACCGGACAGTTCGTTGCCTGTCTGACTTGCCACTTGCGCATAGACCTCTCCCTGTTGCAACGCCTTTTCGGTTAAGCTGTTCATGAAAAACATCCGTCCCGTCGTTACCAATATCAACGTGAGCGCTATCCAGATCACAAATTGCGTCAGGCCTACCATGGCTATGCCGGTCACTTTGCCCATCATCAGTTGGAACGGTTTTACGGAAGAGATGATAATTTCGACAACACGTCCGGTTTTTTCTTCCATGACGCCCCGCATGACCTGTGCTCCGAACATGAAGACAAACAGATAGATCAGGAATGCGGAAACATACGCTACAACGGTATTTACTATGCCGTGGCTTTCCTTTTCCGTTCCTTCTTCCGACAGTTTGAAAGTGCGGATGTCTATACGGGTGCTCACCGATCTCAGGATTTCGTCCAAATTTTCAATTTGATGCGCTTTCAGTTTTTCCTTTTCAATGGTTTTTTCGATGGCATTGGAGATATGCACGATAAGTCCGGCGGGTGGCTGCCGGTAGGAGAAAAACTCTGTTCCGGAAGGTGTGTAGGCGATGTAGGGCGGAATGTACAGGATGCCGAAATATTCGGTTTGTGCAAGATTTTTTTTGAAATCTTCCGGTTTGACATTCATTGCGTAGGTGAATTTGAAGTGTTCCGTATCCGGAATTTTTTTTAGAAAAAGTTGCGAACTGTCAATCACTGCAATCTGTTTGACTTCGCTGTCGTCCATGGTAGCAAACCATGCGGGAATCAGCAGGAAACCGGCAAAGAGCGCCGGCCCCAGCAGGGTCATCACGATAAAACTCTTTTTACGGACACGGGAAAGATATTCGCGGCGAAGGATGATGAGAATCTTGTTCATAAGCAAAGAGGGTCAGTTTCGTTTTACGCTGCGGATAAAAATATCGTTCATACTGGGAAGTATTTCATTGAATGAAGTCACCGAAACGCAGGAAATAATGATGGACAACAGTTTGTTGGCCGTTTTTCCCGGCGCGTAAATTTTTATTTTTCGAGGATGCTTCTCATCCCGGCTGACCGTGCACTGGTAAGCATTGAGTACTTCTTCCAGCCGTTTTCCGTCGCCTTCAAAGCCGACTTCGTATTCGCCCGACTTGTATGTCTGCCGGATATGGCTTACCTTACCGTGAAGAACGCAACGAGACTTGTCGATGAGCGATATATGGTCGCACATTTCTTCTACCGACGCCATATTGTGGGTGGAGAGGATGACGGTTGTCCCGTTGTCCCTCAGTTGCCGGATTTCCTTTTTCAGCAGTTCGGTATTGACGGGATCGAATCCGCTGAACGGCTCGTCGAGAATCAGCAGAACGGGTCTGTGCAGTACGGTGATGATGAATTGCAGTTTTTGCTGCATTCCCTTCGACAGTTCTTCTACCTTCTTGTTCCACCAGTCGGTTATTTCAAATTTTTCGAACCATTCGACGGCGCGTTTCCGGGCGTCGGCTTTGCTCAAGCCTTTCAGCCTTGCCAGATACAGCGCCTGTTCGCCTGCTTTCATTTTCCGGTACAATCCGCGTTCTTCGGGCAGATAGCCGATGTGTACGGCGGCGTTGAGGGTCATCCTGCGTTCCATGAAAAGCATTTCACCACTGTCGGGAGCGGTAATCCCGTTGGCAATGCGGATAAAGGTAGTTTTACCTGCTCCGTTAGGCCCCAGCAAGCCATAAATGCTTCCTTGCGGGACGTCCACAGTGATTCGGTCAAGCACTTTTACGGAGCCGTATTGTTTGTCGATCTGACGGGCTGATAAAATATTCACGATAAGCGTTCAACTTTATTTTCTAACTTTTTTGCTGTGACAGGGTTAAAGGTCATAGCCTCGAAATTAAAATTCCCTGATTTTGATGTTTCGGTACCAGCAATCGTAACCGTGGTCTTGCAATCCGATGTATCCTTCTTTTGCAGGGCCTTCGATGAAGCCCGGCCAGTCTTTGAATTTGCTTTTGGCTACTAATTCTTTCCATTCTGGCGTCCATAATTCATAGGCGACCACTTGTACTCCGTTTTGCGTATGGGTGACTTTGCCGTTCCGCACGCAGATGACGATAGTGTTCCATTCTCCGGCGGGTTTGGCATTCTGCGGTAATGCAGGAATCATGTCGTAAAGTGATCCGGCCAGATGATTGGCTAATTTGTTATCGCCGGCATTCCAGTTGTCGAGTACCTGTATTTCGGGAGCAGCATAATAGACAGGTTTTCCGGGATATTCGACAATGTTGAAAAAAATGCCCGAATTGCCGCCTTTTTCGATTTTCCAGTCGATGGACAACTCAAAATTGCTGTATTTCTTTGTTCCGTAAAGGATATCTCCTCCTTGTCCTCTTCCGGCGGTCGCGCCACGCTGCACTTTCATGGCTTCCTCGTCTATGATCCAGTTGGAGGCCATTTTTGTGTCGTTGCACTTGCGCCATCCGTCGAAATTTTTCCCGTCGAACAGCAAAGTCCAACCTTCTTTCTTTTCTTTCGAACTGAGGGCATTGTTTTTCTGCGCAAACGCGGCCAAACATGTCATCACTGTTAAAAACAGCGGAAATAATGTCTTTTTCATGTATTGATGATGAGATATAAAAATTGCGTAAAGATAAGAATGATTTTTTATTTTTCATCCTTTACCGGCAAACTTTCAGGGTCGACGCATTTAAATTTTGAGCAGACGGACTGCGGCGCCTTGCGATAACGTTATACCGGTAACAGGATTTTATTCCCTCTTTTTCACAGTCGGATCCATCTTTTTTTGGTTAATTCTTTTTTTGAGGCGCTATGAAAAACAATTCTTCTGACCTCCACTATAGCGCGAAGGCACGAATGTAGAGGCGAAAGGCTTTCGCCTGAAAGCGCGAAAACCCTCCGCTTTGGAGAATGCGGAGGGGGTGTTTCAAAAGTCGGTTTTTCGTCATTCTGAATGGTGTAAAGCAATCCATAATATCAGTAAACCAATGGATTGCTTCGGGCTGCGCTCCTGCAATAACGACGATTTCTGTCTTTTTATCTCTATTTCGGCCAATTTCTTGAAATCGGTATTGATATTCACGCTTGTACTTCGCTGTAAAAAACTTCTCTCGTCCCAATCGGCAAAATTTCGTTTCACACGGAATTGATAGTTGACCGTTCCTTTGTTCAGGTCTTCATTCGGAATCTGATAAGTGTAGGAACAGTCTTTTGTGCCTCCTAATTGAGAAGTGTACGGTATTTCGGTGGATATGTCAGTCCAGCCGCCGTCGCCCTTCTTCACTTGGAGCGTAAACCCATTTGTGTTGATGCCGGAAGTGGTTGAGGGATTTTTTATTTGCCAAGTCAGTTTCACATCTCCGCATTTTTCTACCGAAGCGTTTAAATTGCCGGTAAATACTCCCGTACGCTGAGACGTCAGTGATGGCGATTCATACACGTATGTTGTTCTCCCACCGGAAACAGATTTACGTGCGTAACATTTGAAAGTTTGTCCATACAGCAAATCGTCCTCCGTTGCGGGATATTTCCCTGTAAAAGTAGCGCTTGAACCCGATTTCGTTTCATTGTGGTAACCGTTTATATAGAATCTGATTTCGTCTGCTCCGCTCGCGCTGCATGAAACCGAGATTTCTCCGTTCGTACCTGTGGTTCCACCCGA
>JAIRLS010000017.1 GCA_031259205.1 Bacteroidales bacterium
TTTCGCGACGGTTTCCGGTCGGCCTCTTCCATTCTTTCCAACACGGCATCTCTCAACAAGTCCATGAATTTTGTCCGGCGGCCATCCGTCCGGTGTTTGATGTTCATAAAATAAACGGCAAACTCCTTCACGTCAAAATCAAATATCTCGCCCATCACTGCGAATATTTCTTTGAGAAAAACTTTGCCGTTATTGATGTGCCCCGATGCATGAAGCGCATAAATTAATTCCACCCATGCGACAATACTGCCTGTCCATTTCAGTTTGCTGTGTTTGGGGGACTGACGGGAAAATGGACAACTTTGCGCAGTTGTTTCCATTTGCATTTGCCAGCGGACAAATTCCATCTGCCTGTCAACAGCGTCAATAGTTTTGCGGAGGTAAAGCGCCGCTTTTTTTTCTTCGGCATCTTTGTCAGACATGCCAGTTCAACACGGGTATAAACGAGCGTATTATGATACGCAACTTTGTCGGTAAAGACAGCGTTTTCCGAAAACAGGAGCTTGACAAATTCGTCATAGCCGGTTCTCAATATTTGGGCGTTGATGTCCGCACCTTTTTGTGAAGCCTCTTGCAATACGAGGAAGAACTTCGTCGAAATAAATTTCTTCATGTGTTTGTAAATTAAGTGATTGATAAAAAAGAAAAGAGCCTCCCGCCGGAAGACAGGAAACTCTTTGTCCGATAATTTGTTATGCTATTTGCTTTCATTGAAGCGATGATTTTAGGGCATCATTTCAACGGCTAATAAGATGGCGTTACTGTACCACAATTCCCACCCGTCTGTTTCTCTGGCGATTCTCTTCGTTTGTATTCGGCGCCAACGGTTCGGTATCGTGTTTGGACGCTACACGTAGAATACGGCTTTCGGCAATGCCTTTGGAAAGCAGGTATTCTTTCGCTTTTTCGGCGCGGGCTAAACCGATCCGCTCGTTTGTTTCCTTACTGCCGATATTGCAGGTATGACCGTAGATGTATAATGTCAGACCCTGATTTTGTTGCAACAACACAATTTTTTTGTCTAATTCCTGTTTTTGAGCAGGCGAAAGTTCGGTTTGCGACAGGCCGTAATTTTCTACTGGCTGGTCAATATCTGCTTTCACGATTTGCAGTCTGGCGGCTTCTTCCCTGTGGGCTTTTTCGATAGCTAAGCGTTGGGCTTCCTGCCGTTTTTTTTCCGGGGCTAAACGGTCGACTTCGGCTTTGCGTGCAACTTCTTCGGCAACGGTCTTTTGTCCTGCATCCTTTTCCGCTCTACGGCGGGCTTCTTCGACGCCGTTATCCGGTACGGTTGGAGGAACGTAATAAGCCGACACTTTTGCGGCGCTTCCTTTTCCGAATGCCAGTTTCACTTTTAATCCTGCAGCTACCGGCAATACTTTATCGGTAAACGATTGGGCTGTCCCGTTTTGGATGTACTGCGAATTTATCATGCTGTTGACCATAAAGTTGCGCGGGTCGTCAGGATGGTAGTCCACGAATTGACGATTATTATCAGCCCTGTAAATATTGTTCAGCCCGTAATCCAGGTAAGCGCCGGTATAAAGCGAGACATCGTCTTTCAGTTTCCATTTGATACCTGCTTCGGCGGTAAGCAGAAAAGCCGTTTTGAATTTCAAATCGCCGCCGGCGTCCCGGCCAGTGAAAGCGCCGAAGCCCATAAACTCCTGCGTAGTGTATTCGTAATCTTCTTCGGCATAATAACCCGAATTTTGAATTGCAGTTGTCGAACTCTTGTATTTGGCGTTTACCGGAATATCGACTTTCCCGCCTGCGGCAACAAAGAACCGATGGCTGTTTCCGGTTTGGAATTGCAGCATGAGCGGGATTTGCAGGAACATCGTGGTTTGCTTTTCTTCGTAATTACGTGCCGTACTGCGGAACTCAAACGGCGTTCCGTCCATATCGACAGTTATGTAGCTGGTTGTGAGATGATCCTCATTGAACCCGGCATTATGGAACGACAGTCCGGCGCCCGTTCCCAATCCCCATTTCGGGGAAAAGAAAAAGGCGTAATCCAGTCCTGCCTGTCCGCCGAAACCGTTCTTTTGTGTACCTGCGGCGACGTCGTATTTCAGTGTCGATGAACCGCCGCCGCCATAGAGGGAAAATTCGTGTTTATACTGCGCCTTCAAGGCGGTGCAGGACAGCAGTCCTGTCATTACCGCCAGTGTATATATCTTTATCTTTTTCATAAATTCTCAATTATCGAACTATTATTTTTAATGTTTGTGTAAATCCATCTTTCCCTTTCAGTACAAATAAATGGATGCCTGAGGAGTAACGGACGTCAACGGGTGTGAGCCTTCCCTGCACTTTCATTTGTCCCACACGAATTCCGGCGATGTTGTATATTTCGATAACCGCATCTTTTAACAGTTCGTCGTCTATATCGGCTTCCACATAAAGGGTTTGTCCCTGCGATACGGGATTCGGATGTGCCCTTAGCTTTGCGCTGCGTAACGATACGTTGCTTTCGCAACTACGTATTTCACCCGTTATTCCCTCGGCGGTAACTGTAACATAGTAAACATCCGACGGATTCAACTTTTCGCCGTCTTTGCCCGCCGACCACGACTGTCCGGAAGCAATTTCCTGTCCGTTACGGAACCATCTGTACGAAGTAAAAGTGTAGCCACCATTGTTTGCCGGATTGTTAATCACCGTAAGCGTATTGTCCCAGCGCATCTGTACAATTTGCCCGAAAGGGAAACGGCGTTCGACGGTCAACGTATATTTTTTACTTTGCGTGCCGTCTTGCGAAGTAACGGTAAATTCCGCCGTTGTCAGTCCGGGTTTATCGGCAGCGACTGTAAAGGTTTTGCCCTTATCGACCGCAGCATTGGTTTCGGTGGTGATAACGATATTAAAACTGCCTGTATTATCACATCCGGCGTCGAAATACATATTGTCGCTCACCGGGAGACTTTGCCCGTTTATGCTGAAGGTGTGCAGTGTGGTGTCGTCGCTGGTGATGTGTAGCGTGCGTGTAACGCTTGCAGACAGCCAGTTTTGGTTGCCTGTCTGCGAAACAGTGATAGTGACCATGCCCGATTTCAGTATCGTAATGGTTCCGTCGGCGGAAACCGTTGCAATATCCGTGTTCCCGCTCGTGTAAACTAACGGCAGTCCGGTATTGACGCTTGCTCCGGCATTGAACGGTGCATCGCCCAGCATTTTAGTTTCCGGTTCGGGGAAGGTAATTGTCTGCTGCGCCTGTTCTATTTTCAGCGTAGCCGTTACCTGCCCTGCCTTAAAATTCACGTCGGCGGGAGTGGTGGCGGTTACCGTATATTCGCCTGCATCGGCGGGCGGATCGGTTGACGCCGGATAGCTGGCGCCGGCGT
>JAIRLS010000104.1 GCA_031259205.1 Bacteroidales bacterium
TTCTTATCATGAATATCGCTATTCGGGACAGCGCTTTGTGCGTCACTTCTGCGATTTCGTGTTTTTTTTAACCACAAAGGGCACAAAGTTTCACGATTTTTTTTACGTTGTGATCCTTCGGCGATTTCGTGGTATTAAAAAAATCCCGTCGGGACGCCACTCCATCAAGGTAATCAGAAAAATCACTCAAATCACAGTTCAGATAATTGCTTGATAAGGCGTCCTCCCTGCGGGATTTTATGCCGACGCGGATTCGCAGGTGACCACCCTGTCGTTGGTAAGAACGAAGCCATCCGGAAAAAAAATATCGCAGAATCAGACCGAATATAATATATCTGCGGAAGCAGGCGCAGGAAAAATGTTTTTGCGGCGATTTGAAATACACCCGATTTAACAATGTTCTTTTTCGTCCCTGATGATCCGCGCTAATTTTTCGGTCAGCATTTTTCGGCTGAACCGGTGGATGTATTCCCTGTTTGTCGCGGTGTAGCCGGAGAGGAAATGCCGGTGTTGTTCCTCAAGGTATTTGGTGATTCCGGCGACGTCGGTATCGTTAAAGGCGGCTCCGGCGTTGGCTCCGCGGATGATTTGCGCGGCTATGCCGTCGGTAGGGCCTATCAGTAAAACAGGTTTCCCGGCGGCCAGATATTCGAACAGTTTTCCGGTAAGGATGTACCGGTTGTTTTGCGCTTTCGGAATGATTAATATCAGTAAAGAAGCGGAACACATGCCGGCTACGGCTTCTTTGTGGGCTACAAAATCCTGATGGGAAAACTTTTCCCCCAGCAGTTGATGGCCGGCAGTTGCAATATCCGAACTGATTTTTCCGATAAATTGTACTCGAAACTCAAACCGGCATTCCGACAGCGAACGGAGTAAGGCATCAACAGGATAGGAAGGCGCCATCGTACCGAAATACCTGACGGTGAAAATATCGGGACATGCCGGCGCTACGGAAGCAAAATCGGTTTCGTCGAATCCGTTGGGAAGGAAATGCACTTTTTTCCCGTCTACGGGCAATTGCGTGCGGTTGTCGGCTGTCAGCGTGAGGCAATCGCACAGGTCAAGCGTTTTCTTTTCACAGTATTTATCGATTTTTCGGGCTATTGCCGTCTGGTATAGCAATTCGTTGTAGTAAATGTCTGTCCACGGATCGCGAAAATCGGCGATCCACCGGACGTCGTATTTTTTCTTGAGTTTGAGGCCGGTTAAGTGTGTGGAATGGGGCGGTCCTGTTGTAATCACCGTTCGGATGTTTTGTTGTTCGATGATGTTGCAGGCTTCGCGGAAAGCGTATTTAATCCATCCGCGACGGGCGTCGGGAAGGAAAAAATTACCCCTGATGAAACGGGCTGCTTTTTGCAGGAAAGCAGGATTACTTTCATTGGCAAATCCGCTGTAAGGCGCTTTTGTGTTTCCCGTAATCCGTTTGTACAGTTCATAGACGCCTTTACAGTTGGTGCGGTGTACTTCCGGTTCGGGTGATATATCGTTTGCCAGCGATTCGTCTGTGATGGGGTATTCGGCGCATTCGGGCTTCACGGTAAGTACTACCGGAGTGATGCCGAATGAAGGCAGGTATTTGACGAATTTCAGCCAGCGCTGTACGCCCGGCCCTCCCGACGGCGGCCAATAATAAGTGATTATCAGGACTTTGTTCATGCGTTAAAGGGATAAATTGTCCAGCAGTTTCTCATAGACGCCGATTCCTTCGTTGAGTTCGTCGAGATAGATAAATTCGTCTGCGGTGTGTGAACGCGCCGAATCGCCTGGTCCGATTTTTACGGAGGTGTAGGGAATCCGTGCCTGGTCGGAAGTTGTCGGCGATCCGTAAACGCTTAGTCCCAATGAGAGGCCTTTTTGAACGAAAGGATGTTCCACAGGGATGAATGACGAGTTGATGTGCGTTGAACGGGGGGTTACAGCGCTGTTTTTCATGTGACTGCGGATAATTTCCAGCGCTTCCGCGTTTTTGTAATGTTCGTTGGTACGGACGTCCACCACATACCGGCAAATATCGGGGGTGATATTGTGCTGGTAACCGGCCTGTATCATGGAAACGCTCATTTTCACCTCACCAAGCAGCGGCGATGTACGGGGAAACCTGAACGTGCGGAACCATTCGATGTCGTCCATCGCCAGATACAGCGCGTTGATGCCTTCGTTCCGGGCGGCGTGTCCGGTTTTTCCCGTCGTTTCGCAGTCAAGTACCATCAGGCCTTTTTCTGCAACTGCCATCTTCATTTGAGTAGGTTCGCCTACAACAGCGAGGTCGAGTGTTCCCAAATCGTCGATGATCAGGGAAATACCGTTTTTTCCGGTGATTTCTTCTTCGGCGGTAGCGGCGTAAATGAGGTTAAACGGTCGATCCTTGCGCGGCGCCAGTTTCAGATAAGTCATCATGAGGCTTACCAGTGATGCGCCGGCGTCGTTGCTGCCCAGTCCGTAGAGTTTTCCGTTTTCGGAAAGCGGCGTGAAAGGATCGCGTGTCCACGAAGCAACAGGCTTGACGGTGTCGTGGTGCGAATTGAGCAGGACAACCGGCAACCGGTCGTCAAGGAACGAGCGTACCCAGATATTGTTGCCTTTGCGGAACGTTTCGCAGGCTTGCTCTTTCAGAAACGCTTCAAGGAGATCGGCGGTATCCGTTTCTTCCCGGCTTGGCGAAGGAACGGCAATCAACCGGCAAAGCAAATCAACGGCAGTTTGAAAGTAATTCATGTGATACTGAAAAAAAACGTACAAATGTAAGAAAAAAACGACAAGTGCAAGTTGCCTAATTTCGGCTTAGGAATGGGAAATTAATAAACTTGGAATAAGACCTCCGCTTATAGTGCGAATGTAGAGGCGAAAGCCTTTCACCCGAAAGTGCGAAGTTTTTTTTACTTCGTGGTTTTTTAACCACAAAGGACACGAAGTTTCACGATTTTTTTTATTTTGTGTTACTTCGTGGTTAAAAAAACTCCCTTACGGGACGCTGTTGCACCGCTTCTGCGCCTTTGCGACTATGGATGGAAAAAGCGGGAAACAAAATATGGATGGAACAGTCCGCTGACCGATAGCGTCCCAATAAAAGAACTAACCTGAA
>JAIRLS010000154.1 GCA_031259205.1 Bacteroidales bacterium
TTACCAACAACTCAAAGGCTTCTTTGGGGAGCATTTCTATTATTTGTTTGAATACCGGCTGACCGACTAAATGTTTTTTGCTATCTTTGCCCATCGTTGTATTTTTTTTGTGTTACGACAACAAAATTACAACTTTTGGGCGACCTGCAATGGCCGCCCTTTTTATCACTGAATTTTTAGTCGGTCAGTAGTGTTATATTTTATGAAAACAACAATTTTTTTCAGTTTAGGACTGTTGCTTTTAGCAACAGCAGTATTTACAATCGCTTGCGACTCTCCGGAAGATACCCCGGAAGCGATCACTGTTACCGACACCGGCACATTGACGCAGGAAGTGGATGCCAACCAAACCGCAGGCACAAGCGATGTTACGATTATCACCGCAGGCGCATGGACTTCGAGCATTGCAGCGGTAGAGGCGCAAAAATCCCTGTCTGCACAATTGCAGGGCGCGATGCGTCCGACAGACGTCGCACCGACAGACACCGTCCTCGCACTGACAGACACCGTAAGCACGTCCGCGTGGATTTCCATCAGCCCCGACCAGGGCGATAAGGCAGGCACATACACGATCCGGATTACGCTTGTGCCGAATACCACCGACGCCGACCGCACGGCCGTGATTACCATTTTGTGTCAAGACACGGAAATTACTATTACCGTTACGCAAAAGGCGAAAGAAAAAGACGCCTATGGCGGCGCAGGCACATTTACCAATACTCTGGCTGCCGACCAGCCGCTTACGGTAGATGAGGCTAAATATAAAAATCGCAGCATACTTTTTTATAAAGATAGCGAAGAGTTGAGTGGAGCACTGTATTTTAATATCGGTTTTCCCGGACAAGCCGCAGACGTTCCGCTTCCGGCAGGTACATATACCTTTTATGATTATGGAACGCCTTCCGCAAT
Organism: Bacteroidales bacterium; assembly: GCA_031259205.1. Lineage (GTDB taxonomy): Bacteria > Bacteroidota > Bacteroidia > Bacteroidales > UBA4181 > JAIRLS01. Next base: position 910 of record JAIRLS010000154.1, read on the forward strand.
AAATGTGCCGGAATATCATTTTTATTGCCAAAAGGGAATATTAGGCGGCGTGATTTATTACGGAAAAGGTGGAACGCTAACCGTTTCGATTGACGGCGATATTTATACCGTAACCTTGGATATGGATACCTATCATGAATATTCCGAGAATCCGACCAGCGGCAAAATACGCGGCTCATACACCGGCTATTTACCGGTAGAATAATCAGCAGGCCATACAAAGAAAGTAAACATAGACGAAGCGTCGAAAATCCGGCTGCCGGCGACTGCTTTATCCTTGCCAAGCGAGGTTCCTGCGGGAGGAGACTTTCATTGCCGCGAATCGACGACATTTGCCGGCAGGAAGATCACTTTTTTTTCGGCGAAGAAAGGTTCGGGGAAAAAACGGCTGATGGGGACGACGGTTGCTTGGTGGCGGTAGTTGCCGAGTTCGTCGTTCAACTCTCCGCCTTTCAGGAAAAATGCGCCGTTGGGGAGGCTGTGCAGTTTCCGGTCGCTTATTTTCCCTCGAATCCATGAGAGTAGCTCGTCTAAGGGCGCTACTGCCCGGCTGACGGCAAAATCGTACTGTCCGGTCAGTTGTTCTGCCCGGATATGTTGCGTGGAAACGTTGGTCAGGTTCAGTTCCCCGGCCACGACGTTCACCACGTTCAGTTTCTTACCGACGGAGTCGATCAGGTGGAAGCGGGTATCGGGGAAAAGTATAGCCAGCGGTATTCCCGGAAAACCTCCTCCCGTGCCGATATCGAGTATTTTTGCTTTCGGGGCGAATGTGATTATCTTGGCGATGGCCAGGGAATGCAGTACATGATGCAGATACAGCCTGTCGATATCTTTGCGGGAAATAACGTTGATGCGTTCGTTCCACAGTCTGTACAGCGGTTCGAGCCGTGAAAAAGCGGTGACCTGCTGCGGAGTAAGGAGAGGGAAATGCCGTTGCACCGTTGTTTCCACCGGGGATAGCGGGCGGTTCATTCGTCAATATCTTTCGAATCGGGGCTGTTTTTCAGGATGTTATGCAACAGTTCTTTGGCTCTGAACAGTTGCGCCTTCACCGTGCCTATGGGTAAATCCATTTCCGAACTGATTTCGTCGTAAGAATATTCGTAGAAGTAACGGAGTTCGACCAGCCTGCGGTATCGCGGTTTGAGTTTTGCTACTACGGACCGGAGCATCATGATTTTTTGTTCTGAAATCAGGTTTTCTTCCGGCGTAGGCTGTTCGGAGCGGATATTGAGGGGCGCGCTTTCGTCGATTGAAATACTTGCCTGCTTTTTCCGCCGGATAAAGTCGATGGCGTTGTTGGTGGCAATTTTAAACAGCCATGTGCTGAAAGCGAAATTGGGCGTGTAGTTTTTGATGTACTTGAATGCCTTGCCGAAAGCTTCAATGGTCAGGTCTTCCGCATCGGCGGCGTTATTGACCATTTTTACCAGCATAAAGTACAGGGCGTCTCTGTACCGTTCCATCAGCAGGGCATACGCTTTCTGGTCGCCGTGAATCGCCTGCTGGATAAGTTCTGCATCCATCTTGGCTTTATTGGATAGGGAATTGGGATTTATTTCCATTTATGCTGTCTTTTATTCATTATATATGCGCGAGCGTATATGAACGGCATTGCAAGGTCAAAGAAGATGGATAACCATAAGATTCCTTTTATCTTGAAGCGTTTCATTGCCCAGCGAAAGATAAGCAAAAAAATTGATATCCGGAATAAAAAAACGAATAAAAAATACGTCCAGTTTTCCGGACGAAGGATACATAATCCGGCAAAGGCGCTCCAGAAAAGGATTCTGGTAAAAGGCTCCATCCACAACAGGAACAGATGATACCATTTTGCGTATCTGAGGGAGGAATAATAGCCGCATTGCTGCCACATCCAATCGCGAAACGAGGTTTTGGGCGTGGAGCAAACGTGCGCTGCCGGTTCGGGATTCACGGCTACATTCCGGCTGGTGGCGGCCTGACAAACAAACAGGTCGTTTTCTCCGGAGAGGACATGAGCATGTTGTGCGAATCCGTTGTGTTCATAAAAGAGCGATTTCCGGTAAGCCAGATTACGTCCTGTTCCCGTATAGGGCATCCGGCAAATGGCAAACCCGAAAGAGCGCAGGGTTTCGAAGCAGGTAACGTACTGTATCCACTTGTTCAAAAGTCCTTTTTGGGATAAATATCCCCCATATCCGAGTACGATGCCTTTTTTCGGTTCAAAATACCGGCTCATAGACCGTATCCACCGGTTTCCGGCCACCCTGCAATCGGCGGAGGTAAAGAGCATCCATTCGTATTGCGCCGCTTTGATCCCGATAAATGAAGCGAATTTTTTACTGTTCACAAAAGAAACGTCCTGCCGGATAAAAGTGCTTCTCAAATGGGGATAGCGGCTTTTCAGGATCGTCAATAACTCGTCGGTCGTGTCTTCGGAACAATCATCCACGACAATAACCTCGTATTGAGGGTAATCCTGCGTAAGCAGCAGGAGGAGGTTCTCTTCCAGATTTTCCTTTTCGTTGCGGGCGCATACGATAACGGACACAGGTGGAAATTCGGTTTGAACGGGTTGTTTTTTCTCTCTTCTGCATACCGGACGAATGTAAAGGATAAAATAATACAACAATTGTATGAAAACAGAAATTACAAATCCGATACTAATGATCTTCGAAATGGTATCCCACTGTTCAAAAAAATTCACTCTCTCTATGTTTAAATTTAATGCAAAGTTAGGATTTTTTTTTTGTTAATTCAAAATCGAGAATAGAGAAAATATTTAGGCAGGCGGAGTCGCCGGGCTGTCCGAATGTCGGGATCAGCAGGGAGCAGACTGTCGTTACGGTTATTTCAGTCCCACCCATTTTTTTATTTCATTCAGTTTTTGTAACGCTTCCAGCGGCGTAATATTATTGACGTCTGTTTTTTTGATTTCGTCGCGAATTTGTTTTAACACGGGGTCGTCCAGTTGGAAGATGGACAGTTGATAGCCTTCCCTTTTGTGTCCGAGTTCTGTCACCGGTTTGGCAATAGCCGGGACGCTGTCGACTGTTTGCTGGCTTTTTTCGAGTTCTTTCAGTATTTCTTCGGCGCGGGCTACGATACTTTTCGGCATGCCGGCCATTCGCGCCACGTGGATGCCGAAGCTGTGTTCGCTTCCGCCGCGCGTCAGTTTGCGGAGAAAGATCACTTTCTGGTCTAACTCTTTTACTGCCACATGATAGTTTTTGATACGGGAGAAACTGTTTTCCATTTCATTCAGTTCGTGGTAGTGTGTGGCGAAAAGCGTTTTGGCTTTGGTGGCGGGATGTTCGTGGATGTATTCCGCCATTGCCCATGCGATGGAGATGCCGTCGTAGGTGCTGGTGCCGCGTCCTATTTCGTCGAGGAGGATCAGGCTCCGTTGCGAGAGGTTGTTCAGGATGCTGGCCGCTTCGGTCATTTCCACCATGAAGGTGGATTCCCCCTGCGAGATATTGTCTGATGCGCCTACTCGGGTGAAGATTTTGTCCACATAGCCTATTTCGGCTTCCTGTGCGGGCACATAACTTCCGATTTGCGCCATCAGTACGATCAGTGCGGTTTGTCGCAGCAGTGCGGACTTGCCCGACATGTTGGGTCCTGTGATGACGATGATTTGCTGTTCGACTTCGTCCAGCCGGAGGTCGTTGGCCACGTAGGGGTTATCCGGCGGCAGGAAAGCCTCAATGACCGGATGCCTTCCCTGACGGATGCAAATGTTCTCGCTTTCGGTGAGGACGGGTTTCTCATAATGATGTTTAACGGCGGCGCAGGCAAAAGACCGGAGGCAGTCCAGCCGTGCGATCAGGGCGGCGTCGAGTTGGATGGCGGCCATATATTCGGTAACGGAATTGACCAAAGCGGTAAAGAGTTCTGTTTCGAGCGTCAAAATCCGTTCTTCGGCGTTGAGGATTTTGGTTTCGTATATTTTCAGTTCTTCGGTGATGTAGCGTTCGGCGTTCACCAGCGTCTGTTTGCGTATCCATTCGGACGGTACTTTGTGTCTGTGGGTGTTGCGTACTTCGATATAATAGCCGAACACGCTGTTGAAGTCCACTTTCAGCGAAGCGATGCCTGTTTGTTCGACGATGTCCTGCTGCATTTTTTCCAGACCGTCTTTTCCGGAGTGTCGTATGTAACGGAGGTCGTCCAAATCTTTGGATACGCCGTCGGCGATTACGTTGCCCTTGCTGAGTACCGCCGGAAGGTCGTCTTTCAGTTCGCGTGCAATGCGGTCGTGGATGGAGGTGCAGGGGTTGAGTTGTTCCGCGATTCTTTGCAAGGGTTCGCTGTCCGTTTTAGCGCAGAGTTCTTTGATACATTTCACCATGTGCAGCGAGTGCCGCAGTTGTTGCATCTCGCGCGGGGAAATTTTTCCTGCGGCGATACGCGCCGTCATTCGTTCCATGTCGCCTGTTTGCCTCATCAGTTCGCCCAGTTGCCCTGTCATGTCCTGTTGGGTGAGATATTCCACCACATTGAGCCGTTCGTTGATGCGGTGGATGTTTTTCAGCGGCAGGACGATCCATCGTTTCAGCAAGCGGGCGCCCATCGGCGTATGCGTATGGTCGAGTACCTCGCAGAGCGTATGTCCTCCATCGCCGGTAGAGGACAACAGTTCCAGATTACGGATGGTGAATTTGTCAAGCCATACGTGAGCGTCTTCGTCTATGCGGGAAATTTTGTTGATGTGCCCTGCCCGCTCGTGATGCGTGATGTTCAGGTATTGCAGGATGGCGCCCGCGGCAACGACGGAAAGCATTTGCTCTTCAACGCCGAATCCTTTCAGAGTCATGATATTGAAATGTGCCAGCAGCTTTTCGCGGGCTGTGTCGGCAACAAATGCCCAATCTTCCAGTATCGACAGGTAAAACTGGCTCCCGAAGGTTTCTTTGAACCGGCTTTGATATTTTCGTTCGACCAATACTTCTTTGGGATTAAATCCGTTGAGCAGTTTATCGATATATTCGGCGCTTCCTTCGGCTACCATAAATTCGCCGGTAGAGATGTCCAGAAAAGCGACTCCCGTATGGTTTTTTTCCGTATGTACGCAGGCGAGGAAATTGTTTTCCTTGTTTTCCAGTATCTGGTCGTTGAGTACCACGCCGGGAGTAATCAACTCCGTCACTCCCCTTTTGACGACCGTTTTTGCCAGTTTGGGATCTTCCAGTTGTTCGCAGATGGCCACACGCTGGCCTGCCCTCACCAGCCGTGGCAGGTAAGTGTCTAAGGCATGGTAGGGAAAACCGGCTAATTCCACGCTGGCAGCCATTCCATTGGATCTCCGCGTTAGCGTGATGCCCAGTATCTCGGCTGCCTGTACGGCGTCTTCACCGTAGGTTTCATAAAAATCGCCCACTCGAAACAGCAGGACAGCATCGGGATGTTTTCCCTTAATGCTGTAATATTGCTTCATCAGTGGCGTTTCAACGGGTTTACTTGTCACTTGATTTCATCAAAAAAGCCGACAAATGTAGGAAGTTTATCGGATTTTTCAAAGACCAAAATTTCCAAAATTCATTATTGTCCTGAAAATCACCAAAAAAATCGGTTAAGAGAAGGGAAAAGCAATGGCATGCTTTTCAGTGTTCCTGTCAGGGCGCAGGTTCCATGGTGAAGAGAATGGCTTCCAGCATTCGCACATAATCCCGTTTTTCTTTGCGCGGGAAGAAGACAAATCCCATTGCGGTGACAATCTGGCTGCGATGGACGTCCACTATACTCACGCTGACATAAGGCCCGCCTCCCATGACGCTTTTCCACAAACCATTCATTTGAACGGAATAAACATTGTTTTTCCGGTATGTCTTTACCGCCGGCGGGATCATTGTTTCTGTTCTCATCCATGAATTTCCGGTGGTGGGGACATATTTTTTGGTCATGGCATTTAATTTGGCGAGCAGACGGGAGGTATCCACTTGTTCTACGGACACATAAGGCTCTTTCCACATCAGGATGCCCATGATCATGTCTTTTTCTTCGCGGGCAAACCAGAAAAAATCGTCTTTTTCTACATCCAGCGAGTATTCTTTCGGAATAGACATGCTGACCTGAAATTTTTCCATTACTTTGCCTGCATTTTTTTCGCCGGTCACTCTACGGAAATAGTTGATGTAATCATTCCTGTCTTTGACAAGAAAACGGTTTATCAATGTTTCCCTGTAACGGTTCGCGCAGGCAATTATCGAATCGACGCAAGAGGCATGAAGTTTGAAAATCAACTGGCCTTTTGAGTAAACATCGGTCTGCGAGGAAAGACCGGACGGGCCTTCTTCGATATTGACCATGATGATGTTGCGCAACTGTCGGGTGACGCCCGTCAGGGAGGATTGTTGCAACAGGGTGAACACAGGTTCGGCCTGCGGGAGGCCATACACGGGGTACGACAGATAATGGCGGAGAGAATCGCCGCAGGCGCTCGTCCATAAAGCGCGGTCGATGATCACTATTATTTCGCCCTGTTTCCCGCTTGCAGGCGCTAACTGTTTTTCCATACTGCATGAAAACACGAGGGAGACAAGTAAACCTGCCGTTGCGTAAATTATTTTTGGCGTTTTCATAATCGACGAATTTATTTTCAATGAATAATGGACAAATGTAGTAAAAAAATGACTGTAAAAATTGTCAGTGGTACCACTCGGAATCGAACCAAGGACACACGGATTTTCAGTCCGATGCTCTACCAACTGAGCTATGGTACCTTTTTTAAGAGGCTGCAAAGGTAAAAAAGGTTTTTGAAATCACCAAACGGAAGAGTTTATTTTTTTACATCGATTTTTACAGTCAATTGTAAGGATGGTCATTCCGGAAGGCTTCCAGTCTTTTCTCCAAGTCGGGAAACTGCGAGGGCTGTGTTTGCGAAACGCAGGCCCTCAGGCCTTCGCTCCGTTCGCTGCCGGTAATATCGAGTGTAATGGCGCTAATGCCGTAGTACAGCAGTTCATTGAGCAATTCGCCTCCGGAAAATCCGGGATAAGAAATCGTAAAGTAAAATCCGTCCGCCAGCGGCTGTTCTTCATCTCTGTCGTACACAATACGAAATCCGTAACGGGTGAAAAGGTTTTTCATGACATGCGCCTTTTCTTCATACGCCCTTATTTCGTCGAGAAAGGCAAAGGAGCCGTCATTTGCCGCTTTCAGCATGGCGGTAAGCGCATATTGCGCTGAATGGGAGGTTCCGGACGAAACGGCATATAATGCGCCGTACACGGCGGCGTGTCCGAAACTGTCGGAGCTGTAAAACCGTTTCAGGTCGGGGAAATGACGGTCGAATAGCCGATTGCCGATGAACATCAGGGCTATCCGTTCGCCGGCATAGCTGAACACTTTGGAAGCGGAGAAAAGCAGGATATAATTGTCCGTATAACGCGCCACCGAAGGCTGGTAGGGAGGTGATCCTTTCTTGCCGTAGTCCGATCGAAAATCCATGCCGAAATAGGCAAGGTCTTCCGCTACAATGACGTCGTAGAGGGAGGCCAGTTCCCCGATGGTGCGCAACTCGTTTTCCGTAAGGCATATCCACGAAGGATTGTTGGGACTCGAATAAAGAAGGGTATGAATATTGCCTTCCTTGAGGAAGGATTCCAGTTTCTCGCGAAGTTTTTCGCCACGGTAGTTGTACACGTCGAAAGTCTTGTATTTCAATCCGAGTACGTGATGCTGCTGTTTTTGTACCGGAAATCCGGGATCGATGAACAGGGTGTACTCCCTGTCGGCGCGGCAACGGCTATTGACCATCAAGACAGTGAGGCTTCCCTGCATGGAGCCTACGGTAGGCACGCATCCCGAAGGAAGGACGTCGATATTGAGGAACAGCCGGGCAAACCGCGACGCTTCTTTTTTCAACTCGCTGATGCCTTCGATATCCGGGTAGATGGACGCAACGCCACTGTTCAGGGCGGCGATTTGCGCTTCGATGCCATACCGGGCTGCGGGGAGTCCCGGAACGCCCATTTCCATCCTGATGTAGCGCAATCCGGTGGCAGCTTCGACCTGATGTACTAATTTTACTACTTCACGAATAGAAGCTTTCCCGGTATTGTTTAAACCGTTTTCGAATTTCAGTTGATCCACTATTTTGCGCGGAACAGGAGTATCTGAAGTTTTCATTTGACTTTTTGTACGGTTACCGGTTTTTTAGTAGGAACGGGCAAAGAGTACCCGCTGTCGCGACGGTTTTCCCGTAAGGATACATTTTCCGTTTTCTTCGGGCGTGTCCAGGGGGATACAGCGGATAGTCGCCTTGGTTTCTTCTTTTATCCGTTCTTCCGTTTCGTTCGTGCCGTCCCAGTGCGCCATGATGAATCCTCCTTTTTCCAGTATCTCCCTGAACTCTTCGTAGGAGTCGGTTTGGAAAGTATTTGCCTTGCGAAATTCCTGCGCTTTGCGGAAAATATTTTCCTGTATTTCATCCATCAGGCAGGTTACTTTGTTTACCGCCTCTTCTATGGGGCAGGTCTGTTTTTCCAGCGTGTCGCGGCGAGCTATTTCTACCGTACCGTTTTCCATATCGCGCGGCCCAACGGCAATGCGAACGGGAATGCCTTTCAGTTCATGCTCGGCAAATTTGAATCCGGGTTTTACCGTGTCCCGGTCGTCGAATTTCACCGTCCATCCTTTGTCTTCCAATTCTTTTTTCAAGGGCAGGATGGTTTCTACTAACCGCGCCATCTGTTCCGTTTTTTGGTAAACAGGTACAATCACTATGTGAATGGGCGCAAGTTTCGGAGGAAGCACCAACCCTCTATCGTCCGAATGCGCCATGATCAGCGCCCCCATCAGTCGCGTGGAAACTCCCCACGAGGTTGCCCATACGTAATCCAGCGTTCCTTCGCGGGTGGCAAACTTCACATCGAAAGCCCGTGCAAAGTTCTGTCCCAAAAAGTGGGAAGTGCCCGCCTGCAATGCTTTTCCATCCTGCATCAATGCCTCAATACAGTAGGTTTCCAAAGCGCCGGCAAATCGTTCTTTTTCTGTTTTTACTCCTTTGATGACCGGCACTGCCATGTATTTTTCAACAAAATCGGCATACACATCTATCATTTTCACGGTTTCGGCCAGCGCTTCTTCCCGGTCGGCGTGTGCCGTGTGGCCTTCCTGCCACAGAAACTCGGCAGTACGCAGAAACAGACGCGTGCGCATCTCCCAGCGTACCACATTTGCCCATTGATTGATCAGTATGGGCAAATCCCGATAGGACTGAATCCAGTCTTTATAGGTATTCCAGATGATGGTTTCTGAGGTAGGCCTTACTATCAGTTCTTCTTCCAGACGGGCGTCACTGTCCACAACGATTCCCTTGCCGTCGGACGAATTTTTAAGCCGGTAGTGCGTCACGACGGCACATTCTTTCGCAAAACCTTCTACATGGCTGGCTTCACGACTGAAAAACGATTTCGGTATAAAAAGAGGAAAATAAGCGTTTACATGCCCCGTTTCCTTGAACATCCTGTCTAATTGCGCCTGCATCTTTTCCCAGACGGCATAACCGTAGGGCTTGATTACCATACACCCGCGCACTGCGGAATTATCCGCCAAATCCGCCTTTATCACCAACTCATTGTACCATTGGGAATAATTTTCCGCTCTGCTTGTAATTCCTTTTGACATGCCGATTCCAATTAATATTGAGGGTGCAAAATTAGATGAAAAACTTGTGTTTTCCAAGCGCGTGAAATAAAAATCAAGGCGGTAGATTCAACTACTGAATGCAACTCGGCCTTTTGCAAATTTAGGAAGAAAATTTCTTTTGGTGAATAAAAATTTAAGTTTTCTCTGGGTCTGTTATTGATTTTATATTGTATTTGTTTGATTTGTTGTTGGTTAAAATTGTCAAGATTTGCTTTTTTAGGGATATACTGCCTGATAAGTTTATTTGTATTTTCAATAAGCCCCTTTTCCCACGAGGAGTAGGGATGTGTAAAGAAGAATTGCGTTTTCAGGGCCTTGGCAATAGCTTCGTGGTCTGCGAATTCAGTGCCGTTATCTCCGGTAATTGAGTGGACATGTTTTTTGTATGCAAGGAGCATTCTGATGACTGTTTCAGTGAGTTTTTTTGCATTTTTACCGTGTTCAAGTTTTTCCATCATCATGAAGGCAGTTTTTCTCTCAACTATTGTCACAATGGCGCCTTTGTTGTTCTCGCCCACGACAGTATCTATTTCCCAGTCGCCGAAACGTCCTTTAGTGTCTACTATCTCAGGACGCTGTTCGATGGAAACACGATTCTTAAT
>JAIRLS010000178.1 GCA_031259205.1 Bacteroidales bacterium
TACGAATAGTTCCTGAGTAGTTACAATTAAATAACATGAAAAATTTCTTATTTTTCGTAAAAAGCGCAGTCATAATGGCTGCCTGTGTCCTTGCGATTGCCTCGTGCAAAAAGGACAAACTCCAAAGTTCCGCCGACATTACCGCCTTTGCGGTGAATGACGTTGCGTGGACGATCAGCGGTACGAACATTACCCACACCTACCCATCCGAAACGCAGGCAGGGCCGCTGACGCCCACGATTACCCTGTCGCCCGGCGCAACAGTAAGCCCCGCTTCGGGCGCGGCGCAAGACTTCTTTACCGAGCAGGGCGTAACCTACACCGTAACGGCCGAAGACGGCGTAAACACGAAAATCTACACCGCCAAAGCCGTTATAACGCCTGTAGCCTCAGGCGAAACGGGCAGCTGCATTTGGGTGATCACCGGAGTTGAGGACAATTATACCCTCGCCATTAGCGGCAACGGAGCAATGGGCGATTATCTTTCCACCAATGCTCCTCCTTGGGATGGATACCTAACCGGTATCAAAACCCTGATCATACATGAAGGGGTGACTACTGTCGGTAAGTGGGCTTTTTACAAATGCAGCGGCTTGACCTCCGTAACCATTGGTAATTCGGTGACCACTATCGGCTTTTCTGCTTTTATCAATTGCAGCGGTTTGACCTCCGTAACCATTCCCAATTCGGTGACCACTATCGGCGATTATGCTTTTTACGGTTGCAGCGGCTTGACCTCCGTAACTATTCCCAATTCGGTGACCACTGTCGGCAATTATGCTTTTGCCTATTGCAGCGGCTTGACCTCTGTAACCATTCCCCATTTGGTGACCGCTATCGGCAATTATGCTTTTGAAGATTGCAGCTTGACCTCCGTAACCAACCTGAGCGCCGTGCCGCAAAACATCAGCAGCTATGTTTTTACGAACATTGTGTTAAGCGGCCTTACGCTAAAAGTGCCGGCCAGCTCGGTAGCAGCTTACCGGGCGGCGTCTGTATGGAAAGACTTCGGAACAATAGAAGCCACCCAGTAAGGCATTGCGAACACCCGCCGCCGCAGCATTCTTTAGCTCCTGCCGGCGGCAATTCGATAAAAAAAACCGCTCCCGACAAGAGCGGTTTTTTTCTTTCTTTCTACTGCCGACCGGCTAAAAATAGGATATTTCAAAAGCCTTCAGACGCACGCCGTGCGTCTTTGCGTTTTCAGACGCACGCCGTGCGTCTCTACATTCGTGCCTTTGTGTGACTTCTGCGACTTTGTGGTTAAAAAAGGGATTAATTTTAAAAACCTGCTTTCATTCATTTTTATTTCCGGTGCAAACACAGAATGACAGTGCGTGCTTCGTTTCCCGCAGTTCGCAGCAACGGTGCGACAATTTGAAATACACTCGATGGTTTCTGTTTCGGAAGGTAATATTTCGGAATTTTTGTCCTGTACCGTCCGGAAATATACAAATTCCTGATTGCAGGATATGAAAAGACGGTATAATTTTCTTAAATTTTCTTATTTCCGCTTGAAAATCCAGAATTTTCATGTAGTTTTGCATCATGTTATGCGTAATTTGGTTATTATATTATTGATTCTGTTTTTTCTGGCAGGTGCGGCTTTTTCGGTATACCATGTCATGCTGAAAAAGGAAACGTCGGTTCCGGAAGTACAATTCGACGCCATTCCGCTGGACGCCGGTATTATTGTGGATATCCGGGATTATGGCGCATTGTATGACTTGATGAAGGAAAACCCTTTGTGGTTGCAGTTGCGTAAAATAGCTCCGCTGGAAGAACTGAACAGGCAGATGGAACAATGGCAGGGTTTAATTTACGGTCATGCCGTCTTTTCCGTACATCCGCTGGGCAAGGAAGATATGGGCCTTATCGGGTTCATCCGCGTAAGGAACGGTAAGGATACGGAAAACATGACGAACGCCATCAAACGGCAATGGGCAGGGAGTGTTTTTTCCAACCGCGAATATGATAAAACCGTGATTACGGAAGTACTCACTCATTCGAAAGACCAAACGGCAAAAAAATTTTCCTACGCTTTTCGCAACAATTATTTGCTGTTTTCCTCTTCGTCCATTCTACTGGAAAATGCGCTGAGGCAAGTAACCAGCGGCCACGATATTATCCGCCAGGGACGGCTGACCGATCTGGTGCATACGGCAGGTAAAAATGCAGCCGCCAATATTTATTTTAATTATGAATTTTTACCCCATGCACTGCGTCCTTTCTTTCTTTCCAATCGAATGAAAGACATTTCTCCGGTAACCGGTTTTGCGGAGTGGACGGCATTAGACCTTACGCTCAAGCCGGGAACATTGATGTTCAACGGTTTTACCGCCAATGCGTCCCATTCCGACAAGTGGCTCTCCGTTCTGCGGACGCAATCACCCCTTCCGGTGAACCTTACCGACGCCATGCCTCCGACGACCTGTGCCTTTTTCTGGATGGGCATTCAGCATATCCGCCAGTATTTTAACGACTACGACCACTATTTGGCCAAAACCGGAGAAACCAACCGTAAAAGAGAACTGGAACGGATACGCGCTTCATACCGTATTGATCTGGAAAACGATTTCTCCGAACAGTTTGAAAATGAAATAGCACAGGTATATCCTTATCTGGGCATGGAAGATGCGGCATTCACGCTTTGCCGCATCAAAAGTACATCTGCCGCTATTGCAATGATCGAAAACTGGCAAACCGGCATTTATGCCGCTACCGGCGAAAAAGTCAACCACCACAGAACCGCCCTGCAATTCGACGAACAACTGGCTTTTACGGCCTATCGCTTCCCTTTCGATATTCCTGCCGCACTTTTCGGCCCTTTGTTCAAAGGGAAAAACGAATGGTGCGCCGTTACCGACAATTACCTGCTCTTCGGAGCTTCGCCCGAATATCTCAAACGGTACCTGCATTACACAGCCCTTCATGCCAGCCTGCAAACCAACCTGACTTTCGGCAGGTTCGCCAACGAATTTTCGTCCAAATGCAACCTGATGTATTACTGCAATCCTGCCGAATCGGCCGGCTATTTCAAACAATGGTTCGGCGACGGGATATACAGGGAACCGGAAAATGCCGAAACAACGCTGTCGCAGATACCTCCGGCCGTTTTCCAACTGAGCGCGGCAGGAGAAATGTGCTACAACCATCTTTTCCTCAAAATGCCGTCCGGAGAATCGGCAACCCGTTCAACAGGAATGCAAACATTATGGGAAAGCTTGCTGGATACGGCCATCGCCTTCAAACCTCAACTTCTTCAAAACCACAACACCGGAGAAACGGAGATTTTTGTTCAGGATATGGCAGGAAACGCTTACCTGTTGAACAATATCGGCAGGGTTTTATGGAAAATACCGTTGCCGGAAGCCATTCAAAGCCCTGTTTACCAGATAGACATTTACAAAAACAACAAACTGCAAATGCTTTTCAATACGCGGCATTATATCTATGCTGTCGACCGGCTGGGCAATATGGTGGACAAGTTCCCTATACGGCTGCCGTCGCCGGCTACCGGAAGTATTGCCGTTTTCGACTATGAAAACGACCGTAATTACAGGATTATGGCAGCTTGCGAAGACCGGAAAGTGTACGTTTACGATAAAAACGGCGCCAATATTACCGGATGGAAATTCACCCAAAGCGAACACCCCGTCCAGACCAACGTATATCATTACCGCGCCGGCAACAAGGACTTTATTGTATTTGCCGACAAATACAAACTGTACATCCTCGACCGGCAGGGACGAACAAGAGTTTCCGCCGAATACAATTTCCCTGTCGCTAAAAATACCGTTATCGCCCTGTACCGCGATTCAAGCATTGTACTGACGGATACCGCCGGCATACCGCATTTCGTATCCCTCGCCGACGGCAGGATCCGCCAACAACCCGTCGAAAAATCGTCGTCCGCTCATTTCTTCGACTTTCAAGACATGGACGGCGACCGCCAAAACGATTTTATCATTGCCGACAAGGATAAAATAAAAATCTTCCGGCAAGACGGCAGCCGCATCACCAGCTTCGAAACCGACGAACCCGTGACGATGCCCCCCACCGTCTATACCTTTTCCGCTACCGACGTCAAACTCGGAATCGTCGCCCCTCAAAAAAACCTGATATACCTTTATAACAGCAAAGGCGAGCTCCACACAGGATTTCCCCTGACAGGCAGCACTCTGTTCTCTATCGGAAAACTGAACAAATTAAGCCCCGATTTCAACCTTCTGGCAGGAAGCAAAAACAATTACCTCTACAACTACCCGATCGACAATTGAATCTGATGCTGTCCGGTAAAATTTCATGACCCGCTCTACTTTCCGGTGGCGTCTATGTTTTATTGATATGGCGTCCATCAGCAAATAATCATAAAGATATAATATGGCTTCCGGTTGCGCCGTCGTAGCGACAACTATGCGTTGACATGACAGTGAGTTTCATCGTGCGTTTTAGAGAGAATGGCAATAGCGGAACACTTCCTGAAAATGGACATGACACTATGCCGTTTTCGCGTTTTCGGGAAGCCGAATGAACTTCGTCAGGAAGGCGCCGAGGAAATACAGCCCGGCAAGGATCCAAATGATCCCTTCGGCGCCTGTCAGGTCGAAAAACAGACCTACCAGCGCAGGGCCGACAAAAACAGGCAATCCGGCGCCCAGATTCAGTACGGATACCGCCGCCCCCTTGTTTTTTTTGACTAAGGAAGGCATCAAAGCCGATAACGGCACATATCCGGCGAGCAACGCGCCCCACAAAACGCCCGACAACATCACTACCCAGAAATTACCCGACGAAAACTGAGGGGAATAGTAGAACAACAGTGTCGTAACACCGCATCCGACCCCGCCAAACCACATGATGGTGTTGCGCCATCCAAGCTTGTCACCTACAAACCCGAAAATAAGGTTGAAAATAATGTTGGATGTGAAAATAGTTCCCCATATTTGCAGCCATTCGGTGGTACTGAATCCGTGTTCGGCCATGTATAGCGGCAGAAATACCGGAAACGCAAACTGGGCGGTAGTATTGATGATTCTCACTATGCCACCCAAAAGCACTTTGGGTTCTTCTTTCATGATGGTGACGCCTTTCAGCAAGTCTTTTATTTTGTCTTTCGAGTGGGACGGCTGAGAGGTCGAACGTTTTTCCGGTTGATTGACAATCAAAGCGAAAAAAGCCCCTAACAGCGCCCAAAACACTGAAGACCATAACGTGTTGATGTTGCCGAATTTCTCTATCGCCCAACTGGAATAATACGCTCCCAAGACGTTCAATCCTCCGGTAAAGACAAACCAGAACCACCCTACCGCTTTTCCCAAACCGGCCTTCGGGGCGGCGTAGGCAATCCACACCAGAAAAGAATAGGCAAACAAAGGATAGCCGAACCCCCGAAAGGCATAAGTGAAGAGCATCATAGGGTAGTTGAGGCCGGGCAATGACAAACCGACAAATCCGCATGTGCCGGCAAGATACAGAACCAGCCCTACCGACATGGTTCTTTTGACGCCGTATATCTCGGCAAACACGCCGGAAAACCATGACGAAACGGCAATGGTAATTCCGTAAATGGTAAAAAGCATGGCCGATTGCGTGACAGACAGACCCCGTCCGATCAGGTAGGGACTTAGCCAGCCTTGTTCGATACCGTCGCCCATCATAAATATCAGGATACCCAAATAGGCCCATGCGATTTGTTTGGGTATGCCCGTTTTGTCGAAAAATGATCTGTTCATACTATCAAATGATTAACTCAACTTGGCGCGATTGTTCACGTAACCGCATTGAAATCACGCACATACATTGTCTGCGCTTCACTTATGGGGGACTACGGATTTTTCATAATCTCCAATTATCTGACATACAATGTACAGCAATTATTTGGCAAATATACAAATAAAATTAGATTCGACAAACAGCCAACAAAAAATTTGGGGAACATAAACGACTTGTTAACACAACGCCATATTTTTGGATATTGCGTGACATGAGCGCTAACCATAATTCATAAAGATTTACCGGACAGTAGGGTAAAATAGATTTCCGGCGGAAAAACCGGAAGAAGGCCCGATTATCCTGTTGGTCTTCTTTGGGAGGATTCAATGAGAGGATTCAATCGTCTTGTCGATTCCTTGGTTTTTTCACTTTTCGCTGATTCCGACCGCCTTGCGGACTTCTTTCAGCGTAGCGGAGGCGCTGGCTCTTGCTTTCTCACGGCCTGTTGCTGCCGTTTTTTTCAATAATGCCTCGTTGCGGATAATATCGTTAAAACGTTCGCGAACAGGGGCGACGCAAGCGTTGATATCTTCTGCCAACTGTTTTTTCAGGTCGCCGTAGCGGATGGTGCATTGTGCATACTGTTCCTTGAAGCAGGCGAGCGTTTCGGGCGGAGATACCAGTTCCATGATGGCAAACAGGTTTCGGATCGGTTCGGCAGGCGGTTGGTCAGGTGCGGTGGGGCCGGCGTCTGTGACGGCTTTCATCACTTTTTTCCGTATTTCGTCCGGCGTATCCGTCAGATAAATTCCGTTTCCTTCCGATTTGCCCATTTTTCCCGTTCCGTCAAGCCCCGGCACTTTTACAAGGTTGGCGCCAAAATTAAAGGCTTCCGGTTCGGGAAAGATTTCACACCGGTAAGTGTTGTTGAACCGTCTTGCATACACTCTCGCCAGTTCCAGATGTTGTTCCTGATCCTTGCCCACAGGCACGTAGTGCGAACGGTGAATCAGTATGTCGGAAGCCATCAGGACAGGGTAGGTCAGCAGTCCGGCGTTGATATTGCCCGGTTGCAGCCTGATTTTGTCCTTGAAGGTAGTGGTACGTTCCAGTTCGCCCACATAAGCGAGCATATTGAACAACAGATACAATTCGCAGATTTCCGGCACGTCGCTTTGAATATAGAGCGTACTTTTTTCGGGATGGATACCGGCGGCCAGATATAGCGCCATGATACGGCGGACGTTGTTGGTCAGGTTTTCGGGGGTGGTATGTGTGGTCAGCGAGTGATAGTCGGCGATAAAAAAGAAGCAACTGTCTCTTTCCTGCAATTTGACGAAGTTGAGCAATGCGCCGAAATAATTACCCAGATGCAGATTACCTGTCGGACGTATGCCGCTTAATACGATACTCATGTTTCAAATGATTTCTATTCCTTGTTTTTTCAATATCTCCGGCGCCATTTCGCGCAATTTGAATTTTTGAATTTTTCCGCTTCCGGTCAGCGGGAAAGCATCTACCAGAAAGACGTATTTGGGAATTTTGTGGCGGGCGATTTGGCCCCGGCAAAAGTCCTTGACAATTTCTTCGGTCAGGGTTGCGCCGGGCTGCGCAATAATGAAAGCGCCTACTTCTTCGCCGTATTTGGGGGAAGCGACAGCCACCACCTGTACGTCTTTTACGCCTTCCAGTTTGTAGAGGTATTCTTCTATTTCGCGCGGGTAGATATTTTCGCCGCCGCGGATGATCATGTCCTTGATGCGTCCTGTGATGCGGTAGTAACCACATTCGTCTTTCACGCCGAGATCGCCGCTGTGCAGGTATCCGTTCCGGTCGATGACTTCTGCGGTGGCTTGTGGGTTTTTGTAATAGCCTTTCATGTTCAGATAACCTTTGCAGCACATCTCGCCCACTTCGCCGACGGCACATTCTTCGCCGGTATTGGGATTGAGTACCTTCACGTCGGTGAAAGGATAATCGCGTCCCACAGTGGTGCAACGATCTTCAAAGGAATCTTCCAGTACGGAATGGGTCATTCCGGGCGAGGATTCGGTGAGGCCGTACACACTGGTGATGTGGGTGATGTGCATTTTTTCCGTCACTGCCCGCATCAGTTCGATAGGGCAAAGGGAACCTGCCATGATGCCTGTGCGCAGGGACGACAGGTCGAAGAGGTCGAACATCGGATGGTTCAGTTCGGCGATGAACATGGTGGGTACGCCGTAAAGCGCGGTGCAGCGTTCTTTGTGGATGGAGGCCAGTACTACCAGCGGATCGAATTTTTCCACCATTACCTGTGTGCAGCCGTGAGTAAGTACATTCATGGACGCCAGCACCACGCCGAAACAGTGGAACAGCGGAACGCAGCAGCACAACTTGTCTTTGTCCGTGAACCCCATGCCTTCGCCGGTGAAATAGCCGTTGTTGGCGATGTTGTGATGAGTGAGCATGACGCCTTTCGGGAAACCCGTAGTACCTGAGGTGTACTGCATATTGACCACGTCGTGGCAGTCCACTTGTTGCTTGGCTTCCTCCAATGCGCTATCCTTGACGTTTTTCCCCAACAGCAGCAGTTCGGGCGTGTTGTACATGCCCCTGAACTTTTCCTGTCCTATGTAAACCACATTTTTCAGGAAAGGGAAGCGTTTGCTTTCGATAAAACCCCGTTGAGATTCCCTCAGTTCGGGCATCATAGCGTAAACCATGTCTACATAGTTGCCATCGAACACTCCTTCGGTGATGCAGAGCGTGTGAATATCCGAGTCCTGTACGAGGTATTCCAGTTCGTTTTGCTTGTAACTTGTATTGACGGTTACCAGTACGGCGCCGATTTTAGCGCCCGCGTAAAGGAAGGTGAGCCAGTCGGTAACATTGGTAGCCCAAATGCCTATGTGTATTCCTTTTTTCACGCCGATAGCCATCAGTCCTTTCGCCATGTCGTCCACCCGCTGGTTAAATTCTTTCCATGTAAACCGCAAATCGCGATCGGAATAAACGAGAAATTCTTTGTCGGGCGTAGTAGTGGCCCAATGCTCAAGCCATTGCCCAAGCGTGCGGTCTTGTAATTTTAATTCCATATTCTTTTCTTGCTGGTGCGGGATACATTAAAAAGGGGTGTAAACGATGCCGAGAATCTTTGCCGATCCTTCGCCGGCGGCATGGACATTGTGAGCGACGATGGAGTCGTAGTAAATGCTGTCGCCTGTTTCCAGCACGTAGGTATCTTTTCCGTAATTGATTTCGATATGGCCTTCCAGCACGTAGATAAATTCTTCGCCTTCGTGCGAGGAAAGGTCGTGGGGAGCGCCTTTTTCCGAACGGATATCTATCAGGAACGGTTCCATGTGACGGCTCGACTTGTCTTGCGACAGGGAATAGTATTCCATGTGTTCGCGTGTTACGTTGGAATCGCCGGCAAAGCGGATGCTGTTTTTACCGGCGCTTTCCTGCCGGCGGGTAATGACAGGCCCCAATTCCGTTTCGTCGTCGAGAAAAGTCCCTAACCGAACGCCCAGCACACGGGCGATCTTGATAAGCGGCGACAAGGAAGGAAAAAATTGTTTACTCTCAATACGCTCAATTTGTTCCTTGTTTAACCCCGAACGTTCCGCCACTTCTTCAATGGACAAATTTTTTGACTCTCTGAGCGCCTTTACCCTGTCGCCGATTTTTTTATTACTTTCCATAAATCACTTTTATTAAAATTGAGCGGGCAAAAGTAAATAAAATCTTTGAAGATACAAAGAATCGTTTTATTGCTTACACCTTTTTGGGGAACTGCTATGAAAAAATAGTAGCGTCCGATATTGTATGATTAGGACGTTTATATATGTTATTATCAATTATATACAAATCTCTGTCAAACAATTTTAGCCATTGCCGTTCTTTTTATCAAAACGTAAAGTTCCATGTAACGGACGGCACGAAAGAGAAAAGATAGACCATTTCGGCATAGGTTTTATCCTTGTTGTCTTCTTCCTGCCTGAATACGATAGTCCACGGGTTATGTCGTCCGTAAGCATTGTAGAGGGACAGGTTCAGTTCATTTTTGAAGCGTTTGTCCGGCGGCGTCTTGAATGTCCATGTAGCCGAGAGGTCGAGGCGGTGATAATCGGGGTAGCGCGATTCGTTGCGCTTTGAATACACCGGCACATAGCGTCCTTCTATTTCGTAGCGTCCTACGGGATAGGTGACCGGCATACCCGAAGCATAAATCCAGTTGGCGGAAACGACGAGCCGCGGAAGAAACTCGTAATTCATCACCACCGACACGTTGTTGGGTTTATCGTAGGGGGAGCGGTACCAGTTGTCATTGTTGATGTCGTCGATTTTGCGTCTTGCCGCCGAAAAAGTGTAGCTGATCCATCCGTTCAGTTTTCCTTCGTTTTTTCGGATCATCACTTCCACCCCGTAAGATTTTCCTTTGCCGAAACGGAGTTCGCGTTCCAGTTGGTCGTTACCCATCAGGTTGGCATGGTCTTTAAAGTCAATCACATGTTTCATATCCTTATAATATACTTCCACGGATGTTTCCAGCATGTCGTTGAAAAAATTCCTGAAGTATCCGACGGCGAACTGGTCGCACAGTTGGGGCAATACGTTGGGGGTGGACTGAAACCATACGTCCAGCGGCGAACCGGAAGCAGAATTGGAAGCCAGTTGTATGAATTGCACTGTTCGCGAATAACCGGCTTTCACCGAATGGACGCTGTTGAAGGCGTACCGTATTCCCAATCGCGGCTCCCATCGACCGGTGTTGTGATATACTCGACCTTTGGCATAAACAGCGGAATCCTTGACGGTATAGTTTTCGAATGTGTAAATTTGTTCGCCGTTGCCGATATTTTGAAAAAGCGTGTAACGCAGACCGTATTTAAACGTCAATTGATTGAATTTGGTTTCGTTGGATACGAATACGGCATGTTCCGATGCATATTGCCACGGCTGGTTGAACCGGGCGATAATAGAACTTTCGCCTAATCCTCCTCCTTTTCCGGGTGAAAAATTGTGTAGCAGGGCATGGTAGCCGAATTTCAGGTTGTGTGTCGGGTTGATGTGCCACGAGAAATCGGCTTTGAAACCGAAATCCTGCATTTTGGACTGCCAATCCATCGAGAGTTGGTCGGTCAGTTGGGCCTTGATATAATAATCATAAAAACTGCCTATCAGCGTGAAATTTGAGAACACTTTCGGCGAAAAGATATGATTCCATCTCATGGACAACGTTTGGTTGCCGAAATCCATTCCGGCAATGCGGTTGGAAAATCTGTCGCGTCCGAGGTATGCTGCCAGAAACAGGCGGTTGTTGTCGTTGATGCGGTAGTTTATCTTGCCGTTGGTATCGTAGAAGTACAGTTTTGAGCTTCTCAGTTCGTCCCTGCGCGAGAGCAGCAGAAAGAGATCCGCATAGGTGCGGCGTCCGGAAAGCAGATAGGACAGTTTTTCGTTTAATATAGGCCCTTCGACAGTCAGACGGCTGGAGATGGTGCCAATTCCGCCCGTTGCGGCGAATTTTTGGTTGTTACCGTCGCGGCTGCGGATGTCCAGCAGGGATGAAAGCCGTCCGCCGAAAGTCGCCGGAATATCCCCCTTGTAGAGTACTACATCTTTGATAGCATCGTTGTTGAACACCGAAAAAAATCCCATCAGGTGGGAAGCGTTGTAAACGGTAGCCTCGTCGAGCAGAATCAGATTTTGGTCGTGGCTGCCGCCTCTGACACTGAATCCGGAAGACCCCTCGGAAGTGGACTGTACGCCGGGCAGCAACTGTATGGCTTTGATAATGTCCACCTCGCCCATCAGCGCCGGAATACGTTTCAAAACTTTCATCGAGATACGTTCCACTCCCATCTCGGTGCGTGTCACATTGGCATTCCTCCCTTCCGATGAAATTACCACTTCCTCCAATTCGCTGACCTCTGGAAACAGTTTGATGTTCAATCTCTTATTCTCATTCAAATCTGTTTCCTGCGTCAGGGATTTGTATCCGACAAACGAAAACGCTAACCGATATTTTCCGGCAGGCAGCGTAATGGAATAAAACCCGTATGCATTGGCGGTGGTGCCGATTTTCAATTCCTGCACATACACTGTTGCCCCTATCAAATCCTCGCCCGTAGCGCCATCCGAAATATTCCCGCTAACGGTAAAACGTTTCGCTTGAGCGGAAACCTGTTCGTATGATAACAGGAGAATGAAACAAAATAGGATACGACGCATTTATGGGCTGTAAATAACAAATAAATATGTTGCACAAAAATCGTTCCATTTTTCAATTCCGGACCGGTAACTTTCGGATGATTTTTATCATCAGCCGTTCCACCGGCTCATCGAAAAATAGCGGAACGATAATCGTTATCTTGTACGGTGTTGCACGACTGCCGGAAACTTCGGCAAGAATTGGATTGCTGTTAACTTTAGGGAACCTCTAAAAATTCTTTATTTTTTGGGTTCATTCTTTTCTTGAGGCGATATTGGTCAGTGGACTGTTCCATCCGTGTTTTGTTTCCCGCTTTTTCCCCATCCCTCTTAACCCAACTTGGCCAGTCAATAAACGTAATTATTTTGTAACCAGTGGTATGCGATAGTGGCACATCATCAATGGGGGACTACGGATTTTTTT
>JAIRLS010000197.1 GCA_031259205.1 Bacteroidales bacterium
GAAAAAAATAGGCATCGAAATATAAACGCCCCTGCCGGGACTTTTTTAACCACGAAGTCGCAAAAGGAACACAAAGTAAAAAAACTTCGTGAAACTTTGTGTCCTTTGTGGTTAAAAAAGCCACAAAGTCGCAGAAGTAACACAAAGTAAAAAAAAACTTCGTGAAACTTTGTGTCCTTTGTGGTTAAAAAAACCACGAAGTAGCAGAAGGAACACAAAGTAAAAAAAACTTCGTGAAACTTTGTGTCCTTTGTGGTTAAAAAAACCACGAAGTCGCAGAAGGAACACAAAGTATAGCCCGTCCGGGCATACCTTATTGCGATTTCTTCATTCCCCATTCCCCATTCCCCTTTCCTTAACTGATTTTGCTCCAGTTGATTTCTCTATGAAGTTGTTGTTGTAGCGTTTCCAGTAATGGTTGGTGTTCGGGTTGCGTCAATGCGGGGTCGTCGGAGAGGATGTCGTCAGCCGTCCGGCGTGCCAGCAGCAGCAGTTGTTCGTCGGTGGAGAGGCTGGCAATACGTAATTTGAAAGGGATACCGCTTTGTTGCGTACCGTCGATATCGCCCGGGCCGCGCAGTTTCAGGTCGGCTTCGGCAATGGCGAAACCGTCGGTGGTGGTGGTCATTGTTTCCATGCGTTTGCGAGCGTCGAGGCTAAGTTTGTAGGACGTCATCAAAATACAAAACGACTGCTCGCCTCCGCGTCCTACGCGCCCTCTCAACTGGTGCAACTGCGACAACCCGAAACGCTCGGCGCTTTCAATCACCATCACCGTGGCGTTGGGTACATCTACTCCAACCTCAATGACTGTGGTGGCTACCATGATTTGCGCTTTGCCTTCTTTGAACAGGCGCATGGCCAAATCCTTTTCGGCAGCGGACATTTTGCCGTGTACCATGATGACGGTATATCCGTCGGCTTCGGTAAAATGGCTTCGGATCTGCTCGAATCCGTCTTCCAGATTCTTGTAGTCCATCTTTTCCGATTCGCTGATGAGCGGATAAACGACGTACACCTGCTGTCCGGCGGCGATTTGCTGTTTCATGAAGCGGAAGACCTCTTCTCGTCGCGTATCGTAGAAGTGCAGCGTTTTCACCGGCTTGCGGCCGGGCGGCAACTGGTCGATTTTCGACACATCGAGGTCGCCGTAAACAGTCATGGCCAACGTACGCGGTATTGGGGTAGCGGTCATCACCAGTATATGGGGGGCGAGCGTGTTTTTCTTCCAAAGGCGGGCGCGTTGGGCAACCCCGAAACGATGCTGTTCGTCTATCACTACCAGTCCGAGTTTGCCGAACTGTACGTTCTCCTCAATCAGGGCATGGGTGCCGATCAGGAGATGAATGTCGCCGGACATCAAGCCTTCACGGATCAGCGTGCGTTCCTTTTTACGGGTAGAGCCGGTGAGCAATGCCACTTTCAGCCCCAGACCTTCGATCATCCGGCAAATGGTATGGTAATGCTGATGGGCTAATATTTCCGTCGGCGCCATCATACAAGCCTGATATTCGTTGTCAACGGCTATCAGGATGACCATGAGCGCCGCCAGCGTTTTCCCGCTGCCTACGTCGCCTTGCAGCAAGCGATTCATCTGTTTCCCGCTCCCCATATCTTTTCGTATTTCGCGAATCACCCGTTTTTGCGCTTCCGTAAGTTCGAAGGGCAAAAATTCCGAATAAAAACGGTTGAAACAACTGCCGACCTGTTTGAAGTCGAATCCCTGTATGATGGTGCGACGTTCTTCACGCAGGAACAACATTCGCAGTTGAATCCAAAACAATTCTTCAAACTTGAGCCGTTGTTGGGCTTTTTGTAACAGTACGGAACTTTGTGGAAAATGGATGTTGAAAAGAGAGTCGTGCAGCGGCAGGAGTTTGAGGCTGCCGACCAGCGACTCCGGCAACGATTCCGGAATGGTGGCCGTCATTCCCTGCCACAGCGTCACCATCCATTTTCCGATTACACGTGAAGTGATGAAACTGTTCTTCATTCGTTCGGTAGTGGTATAACCGGCCTGTAACACGGCAGCAATGGTTTCCACTTTCAGGTTGGCGGGTTCCACGTCCGGATGTACAAAATTGACGGCGCCGTTGAACTCCGACGGCTTGCCGAAAACGACATAATCGCCGCCGACTTTCAGTTTGGCCAAAAGATATTTCAGTCCTTTAAAAAACACAAGTTCTATGGAACCCGTATGATCGGTCATCCGTACCGACAGGCGTTCCTTGTAAGGGACACCTTCTTTTCTCATGCTTGTCAGCCTTCCCCTGAACTGCATAAAAGTGTCCGAAGGGACAATCTCCCGAATGGTGTAAAAGCGGGTGCGGTCAATATGTTTGTAGGGGAAATAATAGAGCAGGTCTCCAAAGGTACGAATGTCCGCTTCCTTTTCGAGCAATTCGGCACGCTTGGGGCCTACGCCCTGCAGAAACTTGATTTCTTTTTCCAGATAAGCGTTCATATCGGCGGCTATAAGATGAACATGAGATTTATCATGGTTTCAGCAGCGTAACGATTCCGCGTTGTTCAAAAATCTTTCCTTTGGCGGTTTTGTAACGGATAAAATAACCGTAGACGCCTTCGCCGGCCGGCCTGTTGTTTTTCAGCCGTCCGTTCCATCCGTCGGAAGGGCTTCGGGTTTCAAAGATTTTGTTTCCGGTGCGGTCGAAGATGATCATCGAATATTCCTGCGGTTCGTAGGAGAAATAAGGACGATAGACGTCGTTTCGTCCGTCGCTGTTGGGAGTGAAAGCGTTGGGAATGAAGATGTCGCTTTCCGGTTGCAGACATACCCTGTTGGAGAAAGCCCGTCCCGTCCCTCCGAGACGCGCGGCGGCTATCCGGTAACAAATGTCCTCGCCGGCAGGCAAGCCCGCGACGTCGTCGTCGAATGTTTCGGCGTCCGATACGGTTGCGATGAGTATTTCCGGCGTCCGGGTGGTTTCGCGGTATATTTCGTAGCCGGCGGACGGCCATCCGGCGAAAGCCTCCCAGTGCAGCGTATTGTACTGTTCGGTCTGTTCTGCCGTCAGCCACAAAGCGGTGATGGTATCCGACAGAACGGTATAACGGTCGTTGCAGGGATGTAGCGCCGCCAACCGGTAATAGAAGGTTTTTCCCCGTCTTTCCATGTCCGTTGCGGTCAAAGCGTTTGCCGTGATATTTTTCAGCGTATCCAGCGGCGTCCATGTTCCATTGAGCCGGTCGGTTCCCAGCAGCGCGAAATTATGCGTTTGCGAGGCAGGATCAATTTCAAACGTGATTTCCGCAATCTCATGGCTGTTGTATTGCAAGGCGGCGGAGTGGATAAACGAGGGCGGCGACGACAGTTTCGTAAAGACGTCCTGCCGGAAGCAGGAGGCGATTCGTCCGTCAAGATGTTCGGCTTCGATGAAAAACCGGAAAGGCCGGTTGGACGCAACGCCGGAAATCGTGTATGCGGTGTCCCGAAGCTCGGCGACAATAACGGGCGGCGAAGCGTCGGGAAGTTGCACTACACGGTACCGGAGCAAGCCGTTTGCCCACCCTTTATAGGGATGCCAGGCCAAATGCAGTTCAGACCGGCAGGAATCGAAACGGAGCGACAGACAGACGTTGTAATGTTCCTCCGACCGCAATCCCGGCGTCCAGGGAAGGCTCCTGAATGCGGAAACGGTGAAGGGGACGCTGCCCGTTTTGGGATCAGGCAAGGGCGGCGAAAGATGCAGTGCGTCCGGCTGGAAAGTATAACTCCGCACGGCGGGATTGTAAAGGGTATCAATACCGTAATTGGTCGTTCCTCCCTCTTGCGGATGAAGCCACATGACAATAAAGCCGTCCACCGGCACTACAGCGTCAATACTCCACGAAAGGCTCACTTCGCCCGTCAGGGGATCTACACTGACCGATTCGATGACAGGCGCCGGAATGCTTTGTCCTGCCGCATCCCAGTAAAGCGCCATCAGCGCCCATAAGAAGAATGTCCTTTTTCCGACTTGCATGATGTCTGTCATTAATGAAATCCGCGTTTTTGGCCGGAAGATTCAACCGGACTTCCATGCGAATTTCTTTACCGCGACTGTTTTTAACAAAATGTTGATGAGCGGCAAAGGTAGATGATTATGACCATATTTCCAAGTATGCGGTTAATTCTTTTATTGAGGCGCTATGAAAAACAATTTTTCTGACCTCCGCGCCTAAATTATTCACTTTTCACGGCTTTTAGCGTTTTTACCTTCCCGTCTTTTTCGAGGCGGAAGAAATACAGTCCTGCGGGCAGGCGTTCCAGATGAACGGTTTCGTCTGCGCCGGCCGGTTTTCGGACGTGGACGAGGGCGCCGCCGGACGTGAACACCCGCAACGTCCAGCCTTCGGCGCCCGTGAGGTGCAACGCGCCGGTAAAGGGGTTGGGGTAAAGGCGGAACGTTTCGCTTTCGCTCATGGCCGGCGCCGAAGTGGGTGCGTCAACAGCGATGGTTTGCGTGTCGTCGTTCACCACAAAATTGTTGCCGCTAAAGGTGATAACGCCTGATATTTCGTCCGCGTTTTCAGCATCTATTTCGTAACCGTCGGTCAGTTCATAGCCGGGGATATCGGCCACCACCAGATATCTTCCGGCCGGCAGGTTCCGCACGACGAAATATCCGTTCTCGTCGGGTTGGACGGTACGCAC
>JAIRLS010000199.1 GCA_031259205.1 Bacteroidales bacterium
ATTGTCTTTTTATTTCTCCCATCCGGTGCGTCCATCCGGTTGTACCGGATACGACCGGTATTCCGGCGGCAAAACATTTCCGGTAATTATCAAACGCTGCTGCGGGTGTCGTAAACTCAATGGCCACATCCGCCGAACGAAACGCCTCCGAATCAAACCCGTCCGGATTATCCACATCAATCTTCGACACAATGCAATGCCCCCTTTCCAACGCAATCTGTTCAATAATGCGCCCCATCTTTCCATAACCGATCAATGCTATTTTCATACTCTAAATAATTATTCCAACCGCGCAAAGTTAGCATTAAATTTTTCAGATTACACACAAACGCATAAAAATGTTCGATAAAATTTATAGAAGAAAAATACAAAATTTATTTCGTATCAGCCCCAAATTATGTTATTTTTACTCAATGAGCAGAAAGCAGAGGCCATATTCCCCCCACACAAACAAAATACAGGCAGCCACTTAGAAAAAGACATGCACTAAAACTGTTGACAGAGATCGCCCCTCGTGCGGTGAGCCATTAAACAACGCAACCCCCGTCATCCTATATTCAGCCAGTGAAGCTCCTCTACTTTTACATCATACATTTTCGCGATGAAGTATACAGTTTGTCCGCGCTCTATCGTATGATAGAAGATCTTCTCATCCGGTACGTTCCGATCGTTTTATGCCGGTGCGTTTACCGCAATCAAACAAAATAAACCTGATAACAGTGCAAATAGCGTAATCCCTTTTATATACCATTTATTTTTAAAATTATGTCAACAAAATTACAATATATGTTTGAGAAACAGAAACATTTTATATATTTTATTTCAATCGTCAAATGTAACAGCAAAAAGCAAACATCAAAAAAAAAATTGCTTTTTAAAATAACACTATTATACTCGCGGCGGATTATTAAAGTACTATAGTTGATAAATGAATATGCCGGTAGAAATAATCAGATTCAAACCTTCGCCCGTTCCGGCGGGCGAAGCCCTTGTATATGCCGAGGCATCTGCCGGCGCAATCTCCGGCGCGACGGCTATCGGAAGCCTTTCACGTCCCGAAGCACACGGCACATCGGTTGCCGGAAGATCTTCCTGTCCCGCCGTGCGCAGCACGGCTGCTGCCGGAAGCCCCTCGCATCCCGGCGTGCGCAGCACGGCTGCCGAAGTTGCGGACGACCGCGCCGCAACTTTGAAAATCGCTTGCTACAATGTGGCAAAGGCCCCGCGAACTCAAAAGCCGTTTGCCACAATAGCAAATTTGCTCTCGCAAACTCAAAAGTCATTTGCCACAATAGCAAATTTGCCCCCGCAGATTGAAAATCGCTTGCAAACAATAGCAAATTCGTCCCCGCAGATTAAAAATCGTTTGCCCGAATGTGGCAAGTCGATTTTAAGCCCGAAAAGGCCTTTGCCACAATGGGGCAAGCGACTTGCAAACGAAAAAGGCCTTTGCCACAATGTGGCAAGCCCCTTCAAAACGCAAAACGCCCTTTTTGCTATTAGCAATTCATATTTTGAAACCCGCGGCTGCCTTGCCACATTGTGGCAAGCCCTCCCCGCACCCGAAAACCGCCTGTCGCAGCACGAATTTACCTCCGCAACCCCGTCCGTCCCCGTCATTATGAGGGATGGGTTCGCAATAACAGGTACGGACGGGTTCACTGGTGACGAACACACCCCTTGTCATTGTGAGACCCGACCCTATTTCATGGGAAAAAAGGGGAAAGACAAGGAAATATAATATATTGGTAACATGATGATTATAATTTTAGTCATTATAACCTGACAATAACAGGGTGTAGATTTCGAATAATTGCGTAAATTTACGCCCGGATTGCGAATGAATAGAGTAATCAGCCGAAACAGCTATCCGGGAAAAGATAACTTATAATGCGCCGGTTACATTATCAGTAAACTAAAAAACGAGAACTATGAAGCGATTGAAAATCATTGCCGACGATAAAATACCGTTCCTGAAAGGAGTCATGGAGCCTTATGCGGATATTATTTATCTGCCGGGAGCAAAAACAGCGGCCGGAGACGTCAGGGACGCCGATGCTATTTTTACACGTACCCGGACAAAATGTAACGAAGCATTATTGAAAGGAAGTCGCGTCAGGCTGATCGCCACAGCCACTATCGGCTTTGATCATATAGATACGGCTTATTGCGAAGCCGCCGGCATACGCTGGGTGAACGCGCCGGGATGTAACTCCCGGTCCGTACAGCAATATATGACAGCAGCTATTGCTACCTGGGTTTATCAACGAAACTTGAAGTTTTCCGATTTAACGGTCGGCGTTATTGGCGTGGGAAATGTCGGGAGTAAAGTGGCGAAAGCGGCCGAAGCGCTTGGTATGCGCGTCTTGCTGAACGATCCTCCCCGCGCCGATCAGGAAGGAGGGACGGCCTTCGTCCCGTTGGATACATTGCTCTCCGGGAGCGACGTCGTCACCTGCCATACCCCTCTCGCCAAAGAGGGTCGCTATCCGACATATCATCTCGCTTCGGAGCGATTTTTCGGCAAAATGAAAGACAATGCGCTCTTCATTAACACGTCGCGCGGCCCGGTAGCCGACGCCGAAGCCTTGAAGCAAGCCTCCAAAAACAAATTGTCCGGTTATATCCTCGATGTATGGGAAGACGAGCCGGATCCCGATCCGGATCTGTTGAACGGGGCGTTTATCGGCACTCCGCATATCGCAGGATATTCTTCGGACGGCAAAGCAAACGGAACAGCGACATGTGTACGGGAATTTTGCCGCTTCTTCGGGATAGATGCGTTGAAAAACTGGTATCCCGAATCTATCCTCCCCCCCCCTGTGCCGACCACATTCGTCATCGACGGCAACGGAAAAAGCGACGAACAGATCCTGTACGAAGCGATTACCCATACCTATCCCATCCGGGAAGACAGCGACCGGCTCAAGCAAACGCCCTCCGCCTTCGAAGAGTTACGGGGCAGATACTGGATACGGCGTGAGTTTGAAAATTTTACGGTCAAACCGGAACATGTGAACCGGAACATTTCCGCGTCCCTGAAGAGTTTAGGTTTTAAGATTGAAAACACCGTGACGCTATGATTCGTAAAGCCCTGCCGAATGATGCAAAGGATATCGCCGCTCTCTACAATTATTATGTGGAGAATACGACGATAACATTTGAAACAAATCCGGTTTCTGTGAAAGAAATGCAGGAGCGGATCCTGACGATATCCCAAACATATCCTTTCCTGGTATATGAAGCATCAGGGGAAATAGCGGGATATTGCTATGCTTCCCCGTGGAAAAAGCGGAGGGCCTACCGCCATACGGTCGAATCAACGATCTACATCCGCCATTCGGCACAAAGCAAGGGGATCGGCGTTGCACTGATGCGGGCCTTGATGGAAGAACTGAAAGGAATGTCCGTACATGCCATCATTGCATGTATTGCGCTCCCTAATCCGCAGAGCGCCGGTTTTCACGAGAAGTTAGGTTTCAGGCAGGTATCCTGTTTTAAGGAAGTCGGATATAAATTTGATCAATGGATCGACGTCGGCGACTGGGAACTGTTATTATAAGAACAGCCCTCCTTATACATTCTTTTTCAAACATTATCCGCTAAATTTTTAATAAATATTTCCCGGTTATGAAAATTATCCTTACTTTTACGGCAAAAATTTATAAAGATTATGGAAGTATCAACGAAAAATACTAAAACCGAGATTTTAGAAGCTTACGAAAAATTGCTTAAGGAAGTTCAACAAGCAAAGACAAACGTTCCGAGACAGGTTCAGGAAGAAAAACAAAAACAGGAAACCGTGAAAAAAGTGGCCGATGTTACTCAAAATTCAATTATGAACGATATAAACTCGCTTAAATCCGGCTTAAACAAATCGCTGGATGATATCCTGTCGAGCCTCGCCTGTGAATTTCAACAACTGGAAGATCTTCGTTCGGCGATAAAAATTGAGAAACAAACGCTGGAAGATTTATATGGATTATCTGCAAATACAGATTCTCTTGCGGCTATGTTGCTGGCCCAAAAAGAAAAACAAGAATCTTTTGAAATGGAAATGAATGAAACAAAAGAATCTTTTGCCTCAGAAATAAGAGAAAAAAAAGCGCAATGGGAAGACGAAAAAAGTAAACAAAAAGCCGAAGAAAAAGAATATCTTGACGAACTGAACAGAAAACGTAAACGCGAAGAGGAAGAATATCAATACAAACTGAAAGTGTCCCGTCAGAAAGAACAGGATGACTATGACACGGAGAAATCCCTGCTGGAAAAAGAACTGACAGAAAAGAAAAATATCTTTGATCATGAAATAGCAATCCGTGAAGCAACCGTGAAAAATGCAGAGGCGGAATTAGAAGAATTGCGTAAAAATAATGCGATATTCCCGGAAAAATTAGAGAAGGCCTTAGCCGACCAGAAACAGATAATTACGGAAAATCTACAGACCAAATATGATTTTGATCTTCAACTGATCAAAAGTCAGAATCAAGCCGAAATACGCTTGAAAGATCAAATAATTAAATCGCTGCAGGAGAAAATCCAGGAATTGCAATCTCAA
>JAIRLS010000208.1 GCA_031259205.1 Bacteroidales bacterium
ACTGCCCAGTCAAAAGATACTAACTGTCTCTCTTTTTTTTCTCTGTCCTTTTGCATACTGCTGTTCCTTATATTTTATTCGGCAAATTTAGTGATATTTTTTAGAAGTAAAAATAATTTTTACAAACTGTGAACGGCTGACGACAGCCACTCTTAGCGCTTAAAGGGATTTACATTCATGCACAAAATCTCTCCGCACACAAGAAAAAGGAATACGACAATTTGAAATGCACCCTTGACGCAAGTAAAAGTTTTATCATGCCGGAAAAATGATTATCTTTGAATTTGGAAAAGCAGATATAAGCACACGTTCAATACATTATAGATGACGCAGATAGCATTTATTTCATGGGATTATGGCCCGGAAATATTCCGGACAGATTTTTTTTCTTTGCGTTGGTACGGGGTGCTTTTCAGTGTCGCTTTCGTGTCGGGTTATTTTATTCTCCGGAAAATGTTCAGGAGCGAAGGTCTTCCTGCAAAGGCGGTTGATCCGCTGATCTGGTACATGACGGCGGGCACTTTCCTGGGGGCGCGGCTGGGACATTGCCTGTTCTACGAACCCGGTTATTTTCTGCATCATCCTCTCGAAATTTTCCTGCCGTTTGCTCGAGACGCACAGGGGACATTCCATTTCACCGGTTATCAGGGGTTAGCCAGTCATGGGGCGGCATGTGGTATCCTGGCGGCTTTGGCGCTCTACTCATGGATTGAACGCCGGCCATACCTGTGGATACTCGACCGGATAGTGGTGGTGGTAGCGCTGTCCGGATTTTTCATCCGCATGGGCAACCTGATGAATTCAGAAATATATGGCGTTCAAACCAGCCTTCCGTGGGGATTTATCTTCGTTAATGCCGGAGAAACCGTCCCCCGTCATCCTGCACAGATTTACGAAGCGCTGTCGTACCTTGCCATTTTCGGACTGCTGTACTGTCTGTATTTTTACCGTCGAGCGGCCGTCCGTTGCGGCGTCCTTTCGGGAATTTTTATGACGACGCTTTTCTCTGTCCGCTTCCTCATCGAATTTATCAAGGAAGATCAGGTCGCCTTCGAAAAAAGTATGCCGTTGAATATGGGACAATTACTGAGTATCCCGTTGATTTTGGCAGGCCTTTTTTTGTGGATAAGACAAAAAAAGAAACAGGAAAATTGCCGGAATTGAAAAAAAATTCCGACTTTTGTACTGTAATTGAAACGCTATGGTTTTTAGGGAGTTTTTAATATAAACTTGATATATGTCTAAGATTAAACGAGTTGGTGTTTTGACGTCAGGTGGCGACGCACCGGGAATGAATGCGGCGATACGCTCCGTCACACGCGCCGGCATCAACAATGATTTGGAGGTTTACGGCATCCGCAGAGGCTATGAAGGAATGATTGACGGCGACATTTTCCGGATGAATTCGGAATCGGTCAGCGGAATTATCCAGAAAGGCGGTACTTTCCTGCTGACGGCACGCAGCAAACGCTTTCGCGAGAAAGAAGGGCGAGATGACGCATACCGGCAGCTCATGAATTTCGGTATTGACGCTGTGGTGGTTATCGGCGGGGACGGTTCGTTTACGGGAGCTAATATCATGTCGATGGAGTATGACGTCCCGTTTATCGGTTTGCCCGGCACCATCGACAACGACTTGTACGGCACCGACTACACCATCGGTTACGACACGGCTTTAAATACCGTAGTGGAAGCAGTGGACAAGATACGCGATACCGCCAGTTCGCACAACCGTATCTTTTTTGTGGAAGTGATGGGGCACGAAGCCGGTTTTTTGGCCATCAACAGCGGCATTGCCTGTGGCGCCGAAATCATTATGATTCCGGAAGAAAAAAACCAAATCGAAAAAGCGCGTACTTTTCTGGCCGAACGCGCCCGGAAAAACAAGTCAAGCATCATTTTGGTCGCCGAGAATCTTCCGGAAGGAAACGCCATGCAAATTGCCGAAACCCTCAAACCGGAGTTTCCCCAATTCGATATGCGCGTATCCATTCTCGGACATATACAGCGCGGCGGTTCGCCAAGCGCCAAAGACCGGATTATTGCCAGCCGTATGGGCGCCGCAGCGATCGAAGCCTTGCTCGACAATCAGAAAAGCGTGATGATAGGAGTAGTAAACGATATCATCGTCCAAGTCCCCCTGAATAAAACCATCAAACTCCACAAAGGCATTGATCAGGCGCTGATTAGCCTTGCCGAAGGCATTTCCACTTTTGGCCCTCCGGAAGAGAACAAAAAATACGTTTATTCCTGATGTTGTCCGTTCGTAATTTACATGTTTCCATTGCCGGCAACAAAATATTGAAAGGTTTGAATCTGGAAATAAAAGCCGGAGAAATCCATGCCGTGATGGGACCCAACGGAGCGGGCAAAAGCACGCTGGCCGCCGTCTTAACCGGACGGGAAGAGTACGAAGTAACCGCAGGCGAAGTATGGTTCGAAAACAATGACCTGCTGGCATTAAGTCCGGAAGAAAGAGCCAAAAAAGGCGTGTTTCTCAGTTTTCAGTACCCGGTCGAAATTCCGGGCGTGAGTATGGCTAACTTTATGAAACTGGCCGTCAATGAACAGCGAAAATACCGGAACCTGCCTCCGCTTTCCGCCTCCGAATTTCTGAAACGGATGCGGGAAAAGGCAAAATTGGTAGAAATGGATTCCTCGCTTATCAGCCGTTCGGTAAATGAAGGCTTTTCGGGAGGTGAAAAAAAACGGAACGAAATATTCCAGATGGCCATGCTGGAACCAAGACTGGCCATCCTCGACGAAACCGACAGCGGTCTTGACATCGACGCCCTCCGCATCGTTGCAGGCGGCGTTACCACCCTGAAAAAGCCCGACAATGCCGCCATCGTTATCACCCACTACCAGCGGTTACTGGATTACCTCGTTCCCGACTTTGTACATGTGCTGGCTGACGGCCGCATCGTGAAAACCGGCGGAAAGGAACTCGCGGTCGAACTCGAAGAAAAAGGCTATGAATGGCTTGGCTGCTGACTCCTCGTTGCCGGATGCACACCGTTTAAGGACGGAAAAAGACCAACCTGCACGTCGCCACGGCATATCGCTGGAGACAGGCGACAAGGGTTTTATGCTGTATATGCCCGAAAAGACGGAAGCCGCCAAACCCGTGCAAATCATCCGTGCGACGGACAACAACGCCTGCCACAACCGCATAACGATGAAAGCGGGAAGTCGCTCCGATGTGTTGCTGCTTTACCCGCCTCTCGACGGGAAAACAGTCGAAAATAACGATACGACGGAAATCCGGCTGGAAGAAAACGCCATCCTGAACATCATCCTTCTCCAAGAGGGAGACCCAACCGCACAACTGCAAACAAAAACCGTCGTGCGTCAGGCCGCCGGCAGCCGAATGACCATCCATTATGCCGCCTTATCGGGAAAACATATCCGCAACGAGTTATGTGTCAGCCTTGACGGACGCCATGCGGAACATCAGGCATACGGTCTGGCCTTTACGGAAAACGCCGAACATACCGGCAACGAAATACAAATTATCCATGCCTCCCCCGAATGTAAAAGTAACCAGTTATTCAAACAGATACTTTCCGGCGCTTCCACCGGCGCTTTTGCAGGAAAGGTGACCGTATGCAAAGACGCTCAAAAAACGACAGCCCGTCAGCGAAGCAGCAATATCTTGCTTAACCTCAAAGCCAAAATGAACATTCAACCCCATCTGGAAATCTACGCCGACGATGTGAAATGCAGCCACGGCGCCACCGTTGGGCAATTAAACGACGAGGCGCTGTTTTATCTCCGCACAAGAGGCATCAGCAACAGCGAAGCAAAAAAAATATTACTCCGGGCATTTCTGGAAGAAGTCGTCGAGACTATTCAACATCAATACATTAAAGACATTATCATGCAAAAAATCATGCAAAAAATGGAAAAGAATCATTGAAATAAAAACATTTTTTGTACTTTTGATGCAAAATTATCATCTGACATGAAAAAGATATCGCCGGTATTTATCATACTCGCCACGTTGATAGGGAGTGTTTGCGTTACCGATTCCTGTGTGCCCAAACGTAAATTTACCGAACAAAAACGGTTGCTGGACAAATTTGAAGACGAAAACGACAGTCTCATTTCCGCCAATGAACAGTTGACCGTCAGCAATACGGAACTGCGGTCGCAAATGGAACGTATCCAACGTCATATCCAGCAAATGAAAGCCGACTCGGTTGAATTGGCCCAAAAGATTGCCGGCCTGAGGGAAGACAATAAAAAGCTGGAAAACAGGCTGCAAGAAACCACTGTCGCACTGCAAGCCTTGAAAAAAGGCTCCGAAAAACAAGCCTCCAAACTGACCATGCAAATCGAAGGTATCCAAAACGACTTGCAACAACGGGAAGAGGAATTGCAGAAACTGTCGAAAGAGCTGGAAGAGAAACGTCGCAGCCTCATTGCGCTGGAAATGGAGCTGGCGCAACGAAACAGGAGAATGGCCGAACTGGAGCGAATCGTCACGCGACAGGACTCCGCCGTGAAAGCGCTCAGGAGCAAGGTAGCGGCAGCCTTAGTAGGACTGGAAAACAACGGACTGACCATCTCCATACGCGAAGGAAAAGTGTATGTGTCGCTGGATGAAAAATTGCTTTTCAAATCGGGCAGTATCACCGTAGATCCCGCAGGGGTAAGCGCACTGAAAAAACTCATCAAAGTGCTCGAACAAAATCCCGACATCAACATCACCATCGAAGGACATACCGACAACGTGCCGCTCTTATCCAGCGCTTCTATGGCCGACAACTGGGATTTGAGCGTCAAACGGGCGACATCCATCGTAAGAATCCTGCTGGACAACACCAAAATCAAACCCGAACGGCTCACCGCCGCCGGGCGCGGAGAATTTATTCCGGTGGATGATTCCAACACCTCCACAGCGCGACAGAAAAACCGCCGTACGGAAATCATCCTGATGCCCAAATTAGACGAATTATATAATATATTGAACTGACACTCCTTACAGTCAGTGATTTTTTCACTCGAAATGAAAGAATGAAAACACGCAGTTCAACCCAAAATGTGGTCATGTAAGGTTCACGGTTGAACCGCGTTCTTCATTCGAAAAAATTAACGGATGGCTTCCAGCGCTTGCCGAAGGTCTTCCTTGATGTCGTCAATATGTTCAATGCCAACGGAGATGCGCAGCAATCCCGGTTCTACACCCGATGCTTTCTGGTCTTCCGGCGAAAGTTGCTCATGAGTAGTGGCTGCCGGATGGATGATCAGCGATTTGGCGTCGCCTACGTTGGCTAAGTGGCTATGTAACTTTACATTGTTAATCAGTGTGTCGGCATTGGCAGGGTCGCCTTTCACTTTGAAAGTAAGCACCGATCCCGGGCCTTTCGGCAGGTATTTCTTTCCGAGAGCGTAATATTTGTTGCTTTTAAGGCCGGGATAGTTCACATATTCCACTTTAGGGTGATTTTCGAGCCATTCGGCCACTTCCTGCGCATTATGGACGTGACGTTCCACACGGAGGGAAAGCGTTTCCAGCCCCTGTACCAGCAGGAAGGAGTTGAACGGGCTGAGGGTATTGCCCCAGTCGCGCAGCCCTTCCACCCGTGCGCGGATGTTAAAGGCGATGTTTCCGAAAGGCCCGCCGGCACCGAACACATCCCAGAATACCAGCCCGTGATAGCTGTCGGAAGGTTCGGTAAATGAGGGGAACTTGCCGTTGCCCCAGTTGAAGGCGCCGCTGTCCACGATGATACCGCCAAGCGTAGTGCCATGCCCGCCGATCCATTTGGTGGCCGATTCTACCACCACCGATGCGCCGTGTTCAATCGGACGAAAGAGAAAACCCGCCGCGCCGAATGTGTTGTCCACAATCAGGGGGATATCGTATTTTTGGGCTACAGCCGAAATAGCATCGAAATCGGGGATATTCAATTCAGGATTGCCGATGGTTTCCAGATAAAGGGCTTTGGTGTTGGCGTCAATCCGCTTTTCGAACTCGTCCGGATCGTCGCTGGGGGTAAACCGCGCCTCTATGCCCAACCGTTTGAACTGCGACTTGAACTGGTTGTACGTCCCGCCGTAAAGATGGGACGTCGTAACAAAATTGTCGCCTACCTGAAGGATGTTGTTGAGCGCAATAAACTGCGCCGACTGACCGGACGAGGTAGCCAGTCCGGTTACGCCGCCTTCGAGAGCGGCTACTCGTTTCTCGAATACATCGGTAGTAGGATTTTGGAGACGGGTGTAGATATTGCCGAATTTGCGAAGTCCGAAAAGATCGGCGCCGTCCTTGGCGTCTTCAAACACGTACGATGTCGTCTGATAAATAGGTAATGCCCTGGCATGTGTGGTCTTTTCCACTTCCTGTCCCGCATGTACCTGTAAAGATTCAAATTTTAAGCCCATATTCTTATTTTTTATGAATAATGAAAAAATCATTTAACGATGCAAAAATACAATGAAAAAAACATGCGTGCAATAACACAAATATGGTATTTTATT
>JAIRLS010000249.1 GCA_031259205.1 Bacteroidales bacterium
CATCCTTGAAGCCTGGGTAAAAAAATAAATTAAAGACCAACGAAAGATGAAAAAGTTTTTATACCTCACGATGTGCGCACTTGTCCTGCAAACGGCAGGATGTAAAAAAGACGAGCCTGCGCCCGACCCCGCGCCGTCCAAAGTCGAAAAACCGGTGATCACCGCGAATCCCGCCTCTGCGGAGGTCGTTCTCGGAGAAACCGCCACCTTTAGCGTGGCGGCTACGGGCAGCCCCTTAACCTACCGGTGGTACAAAGACGGCAGTCCCCTTTCCGAAGCAGCCGCGGCAAACCTCAGCGTCAAAATCGGGAAATTGAGCGACGCCGGCGAATTTCACTGCACGGTAAGCAACGAAGGCGGGTCGGTAGCGTCCGAAAAAGCCACCGTAAGTGTGAAGTCCTCGTTTTCGTGGGACAATTTCAAGCTGTCGCTGGGGGATGTCGCCTGGCGGGTCAGGACAACGTCCACTTCCGGAAACAGGGAGGTTGAATTTTACCATCCTTCGTCCGGACAGTGGTATCTGCTGGCTTGGAGCGGCGGCGTTACAACGGGCGTTAAGAACAGCGCCACACTCATCGTCTCTTCTTCCGGCGGCAACGAGGATGAAACAGCATTGAGCGCCTTCGAGGTGGTAGAGAATCGCAACGGCCGCTATCATGCGCAATTCCGGTCGGGCAATGTGTCGGGCGAATTGGTCAGGCCGGTCGCGCCGTAAATATCGTTGTGTTTTTTTTAACCACAAAGGGCACTAAGTTTCACAAAGTTTTTTTACTTTGTGATCCTTCGGCGACTTCGTGGTTTTTTTAACCACAAAGGACACGAAGTAACACAAAGTTTTTTTTGTTTTCATCTGTGAACAGTTTTTTCCGCACAGGGAACAACATCATCCGATTGGATTTTAAAAAATAACAAAACGCAATCCTGCATTTTCCGGCAAAATATCTTACAGTCACCGTTTTTAGTAAATTACTCATTTTCAATAAATTAAAAAAATAATACCTTTTAATTTTTCATAAATATCTGATTTTAAAAAGAATTTACTTTGCATTTTTAAAAAATTGTCTGATTTTTGTAGTCATTATAAAAAAGTGAAGATATCAAAAAGTTAAAACATATCAGTTTGATGATCTTGCTGTCGGTGTTGTCAATACCGACTGTCATCGTATTGGTTATCAATAGCGAATGGTTTCAGAACAAGATAACCGAAAAAGTAACTGTGTGGTTATCGGAGGAATTGAACAACTCAATAACGATAGAGCACGTTCAATTCTCGTCGTTCAACCGGTTGACGCTGAAAAACCTCAACGTAACCGATTTGAATGGCGACGTCATCCTTCACGCTCCCGAACTGATTGCCCGTCTTAACTTTTTGTCGTTCACCTCGCACAAAATTGCGCTTCGTTCTGTTCAGCTGAACGGAGCTTCGATTCACCTTGCCTACGATCCCAACAGGGATGACATCAACCTGAAATTTATCATAGACAAGCTGAAATCAAAAGACACGACCGATCTGCAAGCAAAATGGAATTTTATTATCAATTCCATTAAACTGAATGATTGCTATTTTTCTTTTTGCAATCCCTCCAAAACTTTCGACCGACCCTTTGGAATGGACTATGCCTCGCTCAGTATAGCCCGTCTTAACCTGCATGTAACCGACTTCCGGCTGGGCGGGCCGCCCGATTACGGCGTCCTCTTCCGTATAGAAAACCTTTCCT
This sequence comes from Bacteroidales bacterium, assembly GCA_031259205.1. Classification (GTDB taxonomy): domain Bacteria; phylum Bacteroidota; class Bacteroidia; order Bacteroidales; family UBA4181; genus JAIRLS01. Next base: position 1,719 of record JAIRLS010000249.1, read on the forward strand.
GCGAGGAACAGTGCGGATTGAACATACATTCCCTGAGTGCGGATTTCACGGTCAACCGCCACAATCTCTCTTTCCGAAACGTACAGTTTACCACAAACGGTTCGCAGGTAAAAGCAAACGATGTGTCGTTCAACTTCGACTCTTTTCAGGATTTCAGCGACGGAAAATTTATCTCGAAAGTAAAAATGTCAATCGACGTTGTCGCTTCAAGTATAGTAATAGACGAATTATCCTCCTTTACGCCGGTTTTTAAGGATTATCGGGATCATGCCTGCATCAGCGGCAAAATATCGGGAACGGTGGACAATATGAAAGGCGAGGACGTCCGCTTTTCGTCCGGAAGCATGACCGAAATTGATTGCTCCTTCGACCTCAAAGGATTGCCGGAAGTGCGCAGTACGTTTATTTATGCAAATTTCAACCATTTGAGAACCTGTCCGGCCGATGTCGAACAGATTCATTCCAAACATTCGCAAACCGGCTTCGTGAGACTGCCCAAAGCCATGTACGAACTGACGGAGATTAACTTCCGCGGTAATTTTACCGGCTTTTTCGACGATTTTGTTACCTACGGCACCTTCGACACCAATCTTGGAAACCTGTCCACCGACCTGTCCTTTAAACCGGTAATGACCTCCAAAATCGACACAAGTTTTACCTTTCACGGAATGTTAAAAACAAACGATTTTCATTTGGGAGAATTGCTGAATACGTCTTCCATCGGAAAGCTAACCATGAAAGGAAAAGTAAACGGAATGGCTTCCGGCCCGGATAAAATCAGCGCCGATATCGAAGGACTTATCAATAAAATACTTCTGAAAGGCTACGTGTATAAAGATATCGACATCAACGGAACCATTAACAACCGTACTTACGACGGACAGTTGAAAATCGACGAACCGAACGTCAAAATAGACTTTTCGGGAAAAGTAGATATGACCAACCCGAACATTCCACAGTTTAATTTCCATGCCAATGTCGACCGCGCACATCTGTACCGGCTCAATCTTTCCTCCGACACTACATCGTTCCTCTCATTCAACATAACCGCCGATTTCTCAGGTACCAATATCGACAATATCATGGGAGACCTCAACCTGAAAAACTCATTGATCCGTCGCCACAATCATGAACTGGAAATTAATGACTTGCTGGTTTTCACCAAAGCTATCCGCGATACCAACCGGTTTGTACTCCGTTCGGATATTTTTAACGCCGAAGTGTGGGGACAGTACCAATTCCTGAAACTTCCGGAATCGTTCATTGCACTGGTCAAAAACTATGCGCCTTCGTGGGGACTGTCCTCCATCCAGCCGGAAACCACTTCGGGAAACAGTTTCAGGTTCGAAGCCGAATTTGTAAACACGGAAAAACTGACCAATTTCTTTCTGGACGAATTTTATGTTGCGAAGGGTACAAGAATAGAAGGAATATATAACCCTTCGCAGAAAGACGTGCGCTTTGTCCTGAACGTACCCAGAATGTCGCTCAACGGAAAAAGATGGCAAGGATTCTATGCCAACGGCGTCTGTGAAGAATCGGCTTTCCTGATCGAAATCGGATGTCGCGCGTTCAGGCTGAACAACAATATGACTTTTGAAAACCTGACCATCCTCACCGATACCCATTCCGACAGCACCCTTATAGACGTCAGATGGAACAACTGGGATTCAATTCTCAACAAGGGGAATCTCCGCTCTGCCATCGTCTTTAACCGGCAGGACGAAAAAACCGTTCCGGCCATCAATATTAGTTCCTCGCCGGGACAAATCTACACGTCGGGATACAAATGGGATCTCTCCCACGAAGGCGTCACCATCGACTCGTCCATGATTAAAATCAAAAATCTGTTATTAAACAGAAATGAGCAGGAAATAAAGATTTCGGGGCTGATCTCCCAACGCAACGAAGACAAACTGACCGTAAACGTCAAAGATTTGGATATTTCTACCGTCAATGCAGTGCTACGGTCTAAAAATTTCGCACTGGGAGGAACAGCCAACGGAAAAATCCTCTTATCCGACCTGTTTGAAGTCCCCATTGTGACTTCCAATATGCATGTAGACAGTTTTTCCATCAACAATGAAGTATTCGGCAATACCGACCTGTCGGCGATATGGAATTCGTCATCGAAAAAAGTCAATATAAAAACGGAATCCGTGAGGGATCATCTCCAAACGCTCTTTATCAACGGCAACTACAATACCGATGACGAAACGCTCGATTTTAACGCCCAACTGCAAAAAATATCCGCAAGCATTTTCCAGCCTTACGTCGAAGACCTGTTTACCCATCTCGAAGGAGAACTGTCCGGCGAGCTGAAACTGACCGGAACCCTTTCCAAACCGCTGATAAACGGAGAAATCAAATTCCAAACCACAAGTCTGACCGTTGATTACACCAAAACGCGCTATCATTTTTCCGGAATATTAAATGTTTCAGACAACATCTTTAATATCAAAAACATATCAATTTTCGACCGTTTTGAAAATCCGGGCAAAATGAACGGAAGTATTGCCGTCGAAAATCTGCGCGACCTGAAATTAGACCTCAACTTCAACGTTAACCACTTTGAAATACTCAACACAACCATAAAGGACAACAGTTTCTTCTACGGCAAAGGATTCGCAAGCGGTAATATGCAAATCAAAGGCCATCCCAACAAGATGGACATAAAAATTTATGCCAAAACGGAGAAAAACACGCAATTCTTTATTCCTATCAACTCCGACGACGAAGCGGAACAGACGTCGTTCATCACATTTGTGGATCATACCCCTCGATCGCAAAAAAAACTCTACAATTTCAGGCGGCGACGGGTCGCAACCACCAACAACGACGAACAGGAACAGACGCTGAACATCAATCTTAACCTTGACGTAACGCCCTCCGCAGAAGTACAGTTAGTTTTCGACTCGAAAATCGGCGACGTTATGAAAGCAAAAGGCGCCGGCAACCTTGTCTTCAACATCGGCAACAATCATTTCGACATGTTCGGCTCGTACATCATTGAACATGGCGACTATCTTTTCACGCTTCGCAACGTGATCAATAAAAAGTTCGTTATCGACAAAGGAGGGATGATCACCTGGAACGGAGATCCCCTTGACGCTTTGCTCAACCTGAAAGCCAAATACACTACCAAAGCGCCTCTGTCGGACTTGATGGGAACCACTAAAGAAAGTAATTCCAGAAATTCGGTGCCGGTAGAATGTTTGCTCTATATTACCAACACCTTTACCGACCCCAACATACGTTTTGAAATCAATATGCCCACTGCACATCAGGAAGTGCGTTCGTTCCTCAACGCCGCCACTAATACCGACGAAGAAATGACGAAACAGTTCCTTTGGCTGATGGTCATGGGGCGTTTTTACGTCGATCCGTCCATCGCCAGCCAAAATAACGACAATGCCAACAACTCCCTGAATGTGGAAAACATGGCGATGACAACCGTATCCGAAGTCATGAGTAATCAGCTAAGTCACATGCTATCCCAGTGGAGCAACAATCTTGACGTGGACGTTAATTACCACCCCGGATTCGGAGCCGACGGGCAAAATTTCGGAATGAACCTGTCTACGGATAAATGGAGCTTTAGCATGGATTACGAAATAGGCGGTATGCGTGCAGTTGAAACGTCCAGCAATATTGTGAGCGATTTCACTTTCGAATACAAACTCATCCCAAGCGGAAAACTGAAATTTAAAGCTTTTAACCGTTCCAACGAGCAATATTTTATTCAATCTCCCTACACGCAGGGAATAGGATTACTGTTCCGCGAAGATTTTAACCGTTTCGGCGACTTGTTCTATCGCAAAGAAGACGCTAAAACTATTGTCGTCGAAAACGATGAAAAAAAGGACAAAGACGGCGAAAAAAAGGACGATGAAAAAAAGACAAACCAATAAACCGACCGGTTAAATCTTTTTTTTGAGGCGCTATGAAAAACAATTCTTCTGACGTCCACTAAAGCGTGAAAGCCCGCAGACAGATACGGATTTTGAGGGTTTACAGGAAGTGCAAACACAAAAAGCACCCTCTGGCTTCGTGGAAGCCACAAATCGCAGACTGTTCCCGTCTTACAACCTATGCCTCCGGCTATTCTCCGGCCAGAACAGCAGCTATCTGTTCTTCTGTCAGGTCTGTAATTGCGGCAAGCTGCTTAAGGGTCATGCCCAGGCTGTAGCCGTTGCGAATGATTCTTTCCGTATTGCGCCTCTTGCCGATCTCGACGCCT
>JAIRLS010000250.1 GCA_031259205.1 Bacteroidales bacterium
CAGATACATGATAATGTCATCGGAATGTATATTGAGAAATTTTACTACAAAACGGGAACTTATGGAAACAATTCATCCTGACAATTTGATACATTACCAAACGATCGAAGAAATCAAAAAAACGATCGAAGAACAAGCTAAAAAGATTGCAGAAATGGAACGTCGGAATAAACGGGAATAAACCGGTTGAATAAGTTTACTCCGCCGGTCAGCGACCGGCAGTTATGAAAATCAAGTCCTGTAAAGGACTTTTAAGAGGGAAAAGAATGAACCGAGAATGGAGCTATTTGGGAATGGCGCGGATTCTTGTTATGGTATCCGTCAGGTCTTCGATTTTGTCCATTCCGATGTCCAGCACGTCCACAGCGCCCGAATGAAGGGCGTAAGTCAGGCTTTGGTCTTTTTTGGCGCTGTCGTCGGCGAACTTGCCTTCCCCGAATATTTTCATGGCAATTACTCCTGTGCCGGCGTCGTGCAACTGCCGGACTACAGGCGCTACTTTTTCCGGCCGGTCGTCCATATTGACGCCGAAGGGATTGAAACGCACATGGATACAGTCCGTCCACGCTTCGCTAACGGCGGTTTCCACTGCCGCCAGCGAATGGCAACTTAGCCCGTGCGAACGGATCATGCCTCTTTGTTTGGCTTTGTCCAGCGCCGTCATATAGTCGCTCATCACGCTGTTCCAGTTGCCTGAGGTGATGCAGTGCATCATCACCCCGTCGATATACTCGGTTTGTAACTCTTTCAGGAAGCGTTGCAGAACGGCGTCAATATCAACCGGCGTTCCGGAGATTTTCTCTCCGTTTCCCAGCCATATCTTGGTAAACAGCGTATACTTTTTTCGCGGATAGATTTTCAGCGCATCGCCGACAATGAAGTGTGTGCCGTAGGTATCGGCCATATCGACCATCCTGACTCCGCTATGGTAGATATTCCTTACCAATTGTACGCCGTTGTCGTATCCCAGCCGTGTGAGGTTGGACTGTTGGCCGCCTCCCCTGATGCCTGTCCCCAGACACAGGCGTGTGGTGGTGATTCCCGACTTGCCCAGTTTGACTTTTTCGAAAGGGTCGTGTTTGCGGACGCCTGTTCCTCCTTCTGCCGTCCGGCCAAGCAATATGCCGATTCCTGCCGCAACGGTGCCGATAAATTTTCGCCTTGTATAGTTCATTGTCGAAACGTTTATGTCCGGCAAATATACTTAAAAAATTAATATTTCCATAAAAATACCATTAATGTGGTATTTTCGGAAATGATTTTCGGCTTAACTTTGCCGCCGAATACATAACAGGTAATATGAGCAAGATTAAGGTAAACGAAGAAATTCAGGAAGTGACCCTTCCGCTGTCGCTGACGGAATTGATCAGGACGAACAGTGCAACGCCGGAAATGGTATCGGTTCAACTCAACGGGGATTTCATCCCTCAGGAAAAGTTTCCGAGTACCGGTCTCCAGGATGGCGATGAAGTGGATCTCCTTTATTTTATGGGAGGAGGAGCAAGATAAACCGGAAACCGCATCAATGACAATAAAATGGATTTTACACCCGAACAGGTAGAACGATACAGTCGCCATATCCTTTTGCAGGATGTCGGCGTAGAAGGACAGGAAAGGATTCACAGCGGCAAGATACTGGTGATCGGAGCCGGCGGCTTGGGAGCGCCGGTGTTGCTCTATCTGGCAGCCGCAGGAGTAGGCACCATCGGCGTGATCGACGGCGATACGGTTGATCTCAGCAATTTGCAACGGCAAGTGATCCATTTCACCCCCGACGTCGGTAAAGCCAAAGTGCTGTCGGCAAAGGAGAAAATCAGTCTGATCAATCCCGACGTAAAGGTGATTACTTATCACGACCTGTTCACCGCCCAAAATGCGTTCGACCTTATCGAAGACTACGATTTTATCGTGGACGGCACCGACAGTTTTCCGGTGAAGTTCCTCATCAACGATGCCTGCGTGATGAAGGGAAAACCCTTTTCGCACGGCGGGATTCTCCGTTTCGACGGACAAACGATGACGCATCTTCCGGGAACCGCTTGCTATCGTTGTGTCTTTCATAGCCCGCCCCCGCCTGACGCCGTTCCTACCTGCTCGCAGGCAGGCGTACTGGGCGCTATTGCGGGTATGTTGGGCACCATTCAGGCTGCCGAAACGCTTAAATTCCTGACAGGCGCAGGTACATTGCTTACGAATAAGCTACTCTCGTTCAATGCCAAAAACATGAGTTTCCGTACCGTGAAACTGCACAAAAACCAACATTGCCCGGTGTGCGGCGAACATCCCGTCATTACGGAACTGGCAGAAGGGGAACAGGCATTTTGCGAAATAAAAAACCGGAAATCACAAGCATGATCATCCCTCAACCCGTCCTCGACGCTATGATTCGACAGGCATACGACGAATTGCCCAACGAAGCGTGCGGATTGCTCACCGGATTGGATGCGAAAGTGCATAAACACTACCCGCTGAACAACCTCGACCACAGTCCGGAGCATTTCTCCTTCGATCCGAAAGACCAGTTCCGCGTATTGAAGGAAGCGCGTGCCGACGGACTGAAAATCATCGCCAACTACCACAGTCATCCGTCAAGTCCTGCACGACCGTCGCAGGAAGATATCCGCCTCGCCTACGATCCGGACACTGTCTATATTATCCTGTCGCTTGCCGGAAAAGAACCGGCGGTAAAGGCTTTTTCCATCCGGAAAGGCGCGGTGACGCCGGTAGAAATAGAAATAGAAGAAGGATAGACGCTTACATTCTGATGATGCGGAACGAATTGTCCTTTTCCACCTTGATGACGGACGAAGCGGCAGAGGGCTGCCGGTCGTCCTGTCGCCACCGAACGATATAGTCGACCTTTTCCTTCACTTCCTCGCTGATGTGCTTGAAAAGGCGCGGGGCAGGCGTTTCGCTGATGTTGGCCGAAGTGGAAACGATGGGTTTGCCGAAACTGCCGATCAGTTCCCTGCAAAAAAGGTCGTCGGGCAAGCGTATGCCCACGGAGCCATCGTCGGCGGTGAGGTTATCCGGCAGATGCACCGCTTCCGGATAGATAATGCTCATCGGACGGTCGGCATATTCGAGCAGTTGCAGCGCCGTATCGGGTATTTGCCGGACGTACGACCGCAACATGTTCATGTCGGCAACCAGTACCAGCAAGTTTTGTCGGGCTTTCCTCCTTTTGATTTCGTACACGCGGGCAACGGCCTGTGCATCGGTGGCATCGCAGCCAATCCCCCAAACGGTGTCGGTAGGGTACAAAATGACCCCTCCTCCGCCCAGTATGCGGACGGCTTGCCGTATATCTTCCCGAAAGGGCTGCAAAGTTTTTGAAGACCTCGTCATAAGAAGGAAAGCGAGTCCATATCGTTTAATACTGCGAATTTTTCCCTGAAAGAGTTTAGCTCCGGCAAAGACAGGTGAAAAGTAGTTACGCTTTCCTCGTTTTCGGGCAATCGTCCGATTAACTCGCCTTTCGGTCCATAGACGGACGATTCGCCCTGATGCGGTAAACCATTGTTGTCCGTTCCTACGCGATTAACGCCGGCGACAAAACATTGATTTTCCAGTGCGCGCGCCTTGAGAAGGGTTTTCCACACATCGCTGCGAGCCGACGGCCAACTTGCGGGACATATCAGCAGGTCGTAGGGACGGTCTTTTGTGTTGCGGCACCATGCCGGAAAACGAAGGTCATAACATACAACAGGGCATATTTCCCAGCCTTTCCAGCTAAACCGGCAACGTTGCCGCCCCGGTGTAAAACAGGTCGATTCGTCGGACAGGCCGAACAGATGGCGCTTATCGTAATATCCCGTATTTCCTTCCGGAGAAACCCAGTACATCCGGTTATAATAGCGGTGATTTATCTCTACCGGCATTGTCCCTGTTACCATAGCGCCGGAGCGTCCGGCCATTTCCCGCATCCACGAAAGCGTTCCGGCCGAAAAGCCTGCGACATGCCCTACATTCATGCTGAATCCCGTCGACCACATCTCCGGAAGGAGGATCATGTCGGTGGCGCCGGACAACGGGTGAAGCATGTCGCTCAACCGGCGAAGGTTGTACGGCGCATCCTCCCATTGTGGGGCGTATTGTACGAGCGTAATGTTCACGGTCTGTTCAATAGCGGTTGCAGGAGCGGATTTCAGCCATTTCTTTCCTGACTTTATTCCGTAAAGGATAATTTTCGACGGCATAACCCACTGCGATGATCAGTTCGGCACGCTTGCCGGCGGGGATATGCAAGGTTTTTTTAACTTTTTTCTCGTCAAACCATCCGATGATACATGTTCCCAATCCTTCGGCGGTCGCTTGCAGGCAAAACTGCAAGACAGCCATGCCTATATCCATCAGCGTATAAGGTTTGTCCTTGAGCATGGCGCCGACTTTTGAAGTAAAATTGGCGCTTTCGCGAACCGCCACCACAAGAACAGGCGACTGAACAACAAAACGGTTCATCGGTATCAGTCCCGCAGAAGCGTATCCTGCTATCTCGTTTTTCAATTCGGGGTCGTCTACGACAATGAATTTCCATGGTTGAGAGTTACATGCGGAAGGGGCTATCCGCGCCGCTTCAAGGCAGCGCTCCAGCTTTTCACTTTCCACCGGCCGGTCGGAATAGGCGCGGACGCTTTGCCGCCGGTTCAGTATCTCTAAAAATTGAATTGCATTCATACTGTTTATTTAAAATGGATATTATACGAAAAATAATAATTCAGCCCCAGCACGAATTTGTTACTGCCGACGCCGTATCCCGGTATTTGATAAGGTTTGGAATATTTGTCTTTCGGGGCGACTACCCTGAATTTCCCTCTGAAAATGATGCCTATGTAAAAGTTTTTCAACACTTCGGCTTTGACGCCGGCCAGAAATTCAATCCAGTGGGCATTGATGACGGTTTTGGGAATGGTTTGCGAAGGGGCGTCAGGCCAGTAATGACCTGCAATGTACACGTTGTCCGCCTGATGGGAAAACACCGACATCCCGTAGCGGAAACCCGCGTAAAACAGGTCGTTGCTGCCCGGACGACGCGATTTCAACAGGTTGTAGTCAATGCCCAGCCTTCCGTAAAAACCGTTGGAACGGTAATGAAAAGCCGTGTCGCGGAGGTTCACGTTCAGCCATCCGCCTTCGGCAACAGCGAAAAAATTCCCTTTGACGTACCTGTCTACGGAAATTTCAAATCCCTTGCGTTCGTTGTGGTATATCAGCGGCAATGCCGTTTTTGCCACGTCAATGCCTGCCCGTATACCTTTCATGGCATTGATGGGATAACGAACGGTATCCTGTGCGCCGCACCATACGGAGATCGACGTCAATACGCTAATAAATAATCCTGATATTTTCCGCATTGACTACATTTTCTCGGTAACTAACCTGTCCCACGCTGGGATTCACGATTTCTATCATTTTGATAAGGTGGAGGGTGTGCGCCGGTTTTTCCGTAATATCCGCAAAGCCGGCACAACCGCATTTGGCGGAGATAAATGCGGCGTGACGGCTGTAAACGATAGTGACGGTGTCTGCCGGTGCGTCGCCCACTTTCATGAGATAGGCGGTAGTATCCGACGTCGGATTTAGCGGAAGCAGCACGTCCTTCCGGCTGACGTTCCGGTAAAGTACGCTGTCGTTGCGTAAACCCTGAATGGTCAGGTTCGATACGGCCGTTTCGTTTCCGTCTACGTAAAACTTTGCCGCCACAGCCGTTCGCGCCGATTCTTCGCAAAATTCCTCGCACGAAAACAAGGCCAGCACAGACAACAAATGTAACATACATGAAAAAATCCTCATTCCTCCAAATAATAAAATCCCTGCAAACATACATGAAAATATGCCAATAAGCAAGCGCAACGATAAAGTTTAACTCCAACAGGCCGGAAACAGCGTAAACCCCGGCTCAACGGATGCCAACAGAACAGGGGGATACGCCGCACAGCACCGTTAAAGGACGAATCATCATCCATGACCCTAATTAGTGTTATTCGTACAACTGCTTTATGGCAGCGGGATGCAGGTTTACGGCCTCGACGTCTGCTACTAAGGTGGTTTTGTTGTTTAAGGAATGAGAAATTAATAAAATATAACAAAAGTATTGCCCGTCAGTGCATTTATATCAATAGAAAAGGGTGTCCGCCAACGCGCATCATTGCCCGTCAGGGCATTCACCACATTTTATGAATCCCCTGACGGGGAACAGGGAGAATCGGGCATACCTTTTTCTATTGATATTGAGGCTGTCTCAAAAGGGTATTAGCACGCAGATAACGCAGGGTTAATAGAGGAACGCAGATTTTTATTTTATGGATAATCAACTTCTTTCGTTTTGTACGCCTCGTTTTTATCTGTG
>JAIRLS010000262.1 GCA_031259205.1 Bacteroidales bacterium
TAAAATTTCCCGTTTGCTACCGCGTAGCAAATAAGAAATAGTTCTATCGGGAATTGTGTGGGAAAGGGGTATGAGTGATGAGGTATATAGATACAAGGGGCTGTCTCAAAAGGGTATTAGCACGCAGATAACGCAGGGTTAATAGAGGAACGCAGATTTTTATATTATGGATAATCAACTTCTTTCGTTTTGTACGCCTCGTTTTTATCTGTGCAAATCCACATCATCTGCGTCATCTGCGTGCTTTTGAGACGCCTCCTTATGAAAATCAAGTCCCGCAGGGACTTTTAAGAGAGATGGGAAGAAAGCGGGAAACAAAACACGGATGGAACAGTCCACTGACCCATAGCGCCTCAAAAAAGAATGAACCAACTCACGTTCTTTTGGAAAGCCTCCGCATGATGGCGATGCGTCCCCCGTAACACGCAACGCCGGTTAAAACGCCCAAAAGAGCGCCGCAAATAACGTCCAGAGGATAGTGCACGCCGAGATAGATTCTGCTGTAACCGACCAGCGCTGCCCAGCAGAGCATGAGCCACGGGAATATCCCGATATGCCGGTACGAAAGCGCGAAGAGGGTTGCCAAAGAAAATACGTTGGCGGCATGTGACGACACAAACCCGTATTGACCGCCGCATCCGTGGAGCGTTCGCACCCCTTCGAGCGCATGGCAGGGGCGCAGGCGGCAAACGACGTCCTTGAAACACATCACCGAGATACGGTCGGCGAGGAGGAACGACAGGCCTATACACAACAGCATCACCCACCACATTTTCGGCTCCCTGCGCAAGGCGACCGCAACAAACACCAGCGTTACTACCGCCGCTATGTTCCAGTGCCGGCTCAATATCCCGAAAGCAACGTCAAAAACCGGATGATAATGTCCGTTGATGAAGTAAAACAAATGGGTATCCCAATCGGTTAGAAATGTTATCATGACAGTTTATTTTAAGTGATTAACAGTTGCCATATCCGGTCTTTCAGCGGTACAAGGCCTTCGCCTGAAACAGCGCTGATGAAGGAAGGCGAGAGGTCTTCCAGCGAAGTTTTCATTTCGGCAAGAAGTTCATCGTCGAGCAGATCGCACTTTGTCACGACGATCAGGCGTTTTTTGTCCAACAGTTCCGGATTGTACCGGGCCAACTCGTTCAGCAGAATGTGGTATTCTTTCCGGACGTCCTTGCTGTCTGCCGGAATCAGGAAAAGCAGTATCGAATTGCGTTCGATGTGTCGAAGGAAACGGACGCCAAGCCCTTTTCCGAGATGGGCGTCCTCGATGATGCCGGGAATGTCGGCAAGCACGAACGAATGGTTGTCACGGCAGGCGACGATGCCGAGGTTGGGCGTCAAAGTGGTGAACGGATAATCGGCTATTTCCGGTTTGGCTGCCGAAATGACCGACAGCAGGGTAGATTTTCCCGCATTGGGAAAACCGACCAATCCTGCATCCGCCAGAATTTTCAGTTCCAGCGTTTTCCATCCTTCCTCGCCCGTTTCTCCCGGCTGGGCATAGTGAGGGGCTTGACGGACAGCAGACTTGAAATGGTCGTTGCCCAAGCCTCCGCGTCCTCCTCTGGCCAGTATCTGCGTTTCGCCGTGCCGGATGATTTCGAAAAGAATTTTTCCGCTTTCGGCGTCGCGCACCACTGTTCCCAATGGGACTTCGATGATTTTGTCCTTCCCGTCGGCGCCTGTTTTTAGGGCGTTTCCCCCGTTTTCGCCGTTACCGGCAAAGACATGCCGTTGATATTTCAGGTGAATCAGCGTCCACAACTGGCTGTTGCCGCGCAGGATGACATGCCCGCCGCGTCCGCCGTCGCCACCGTCGGGGCCGCCTCTTGGAGTGAACCGGTCGCGGTGAAAATGTGCAGACCCTGCGCCACCGTTGCCCGAACGACAAAATATCTTCACATAATCAACAAAATTGGTCTCTGCCATAGATGAATTCGTTTTAACTGTTAATTATTTAAATAAAGTACGCTTTTTGTTTGCATTTGTTTTTCTTTTGCTGTTCCACGTAGATTTTTTTACCGCTATAAGGGTCGAAACCGCAGTAATACATCACGGAGGACAGCGTCATGGGCGTGGGGGTGAAATCCTGTACCTGTTCGGGGCGGTTCATGCGCATGTGCCGGAGAATGGAGGCGAGTTGCCGCATGTCGGTCTGTTCGCAGGCGGGGTGGCTCGACATGAAATAGGGAACCAGTTGCTGTTGCAGACCCTCGGTACGGTTGATGTCGTCGAAAGCGGATTTCAGCCGGACAAACAGTTCAAACGGCGGTTTGCGCATCATTTCCAGCACTCTTTCGGAGCTGTGTTCAGGCGCTACTTTCAGGCGGCCGGAGACATGGTGCAGCAGCAATTCCCTGAAATATTCCGCGTGGGACGCGCTGTAAAAGCCATTGCCGTTCATCAGCAGATCATAGCGGACGCCGCTGCCGATACAGACTTTTTTGACGCCTTTCATGCTTCTGACGGCATGGTAGAGCGCCCGCAGCGGTTCGTGGCTGGTGTCGAGGTTCCGGCAAAGGCGGGGATAAAGACATGAAAAACGTTTGCATTTGTCGCAGGAGGCCTGATCTTTGCCTTTCATGCCGTACATGTTGGCCGAGGGGCCGCCCAGATCGGACAAATATCCTTTGAATCCGGGCATCCGGATAACCCGTTCCGCTTCCCTGACAACGGAGGCCGGAGAACGGCTGGCGACAAACTTGCCCTGATGGGCTGAAATAGTGCAGAAACTGCATCCTCCGAAACATCCCCTGTGGATGTTGATTGAATACTTGATCATCTCGAAAGCGGCAATGTGTTTGTCCCCGTAGCGGGGATGCGGAAGGCGCGTATACGGAAGCTCGAAGGGCATGTCGGCATTTGCTTCGCCGGTCAAATATTCGGGAGGATGAACGATTAGATATTTTCCGGCAACGGGTTCAATGAAACCGGAGGCTTTTCGTCTGTTGGATTCGGTTTCGATGTGCCGGAAATTTTCGGCAAATTTTCGTTTGTCTTGCAGGCATGATTCGTAGCTGTGCAGCCGGATGTAACTTTCGCACGTTTTGGGGAGGCTCTCCGACAGGAAAGCGGTTTGCGGGACGTCGTCCAGTCCGGCGATGGATTCGCCATTCTGCATACGACGGGCGATTTTGCGGATGATGTGTTCGCCCATGCCGTACACCAGCAAGTCGGCTTTGCTTTCTACCAAAACGGACGGCAACAGTTTGTCCTGCCAGTAATCGTAATGCGTCAGTCGTCGCAGGGAGGCTTCTATTCCTCCGATGACTAACGGTACGTCCGGATAGAGGCGTTTTAGAATTTGCGAATACACCGATACCGCATAATCCGGTCGAAATCCGGCCGTATTGCCTGCCGTGTAAGCGTCGTCGCTACGAAGCCGTTTATTGGCGGTGTAATGGTTTACCATGCTGTCCATGCTGCCGCCGGAGATGGCGAAAAAAAGTCTGGGGACGCCCAATTTCCTGAAATCGCGCAAGTCGTCGCGCCAATTGGGTTGCGGAACAACGGCTACGCGAAGACCGTCGGCTTCGAGCACCCGCCCGATAACGGCAGCGCCAAAAGACGGATGATCCACATAGGCGTCGCCGGAAAAAAGAATGACGTCCAGTTCCTTCCAACCTCTTGCGTCCGTTTCCTTCCGGGAAGTCGGCAACCAATCGTTTATCTTTCCAGCAGTCAAAATGCCAATCGCTTATTTTTCATTCCTTCACTTTCCCCGGCAGTTCTTCCGGCGCTACATTTTGTTGCTCTCCGGTCAGCATATTTTTCAGGCTCACGTAATTGCCGGCTATCTCTTTTTCGCCGGTCATGGCAACAAAGGGTATGGCCTTGCCGTTTGCATAAGCCATCTGTTTTTTTATTTTAGCTGCTTCCGGATATATTTCCGCATTGATTCCCTGTGCACGAAGCGTTTTTAACATTCGAAGCGCATGCAACTCCTCTGTTTTACCGAAATTAACGAACATCAGCCGTGTGGTCTGTCCCGAATCGGCCGGAAAGAGGTTGAGTTGGGTCATCACGTCGCAGATGCGGTCGGCGCCGAAGGAAATGCCTACCCCTGATATGCCGGGCAAGCCGAAAATACCGGTGAGGTTGTCGTAGCGTCCTCCTCCGCAGATGCTTCCCATTTCCGCGTTTTTTGCCTTTACTTCCAGAATGGCGCCGGTGTAGTAATGCAATCCGCGGGCAAGCGTCAAATCGAGTTCAATGTCCGCCGGAACATGTAATGATTCCGCCATATTCAATATGGTTCGCAGTTCGTCGATTCCTTTCAAGCCTGTTTCGCTTCCGGCAAGCAGTCCTTCCAGTTGAGCCAGTTTCTCGAAATTATTCCCTGCCAGCCGGAGAACGGGCTGTAAGGCATGCACCGCTTCGGGCGGCAACCCTTTTCCGGTCAGTTCTTCGTTGACTTTTTCCTCGCCTATCTTGTCCAACTTGTCGATGGCCACAGTGATGTCGGTGATTTTGTCTTCCTGTCCTATCCGTTCCGCGATGCCGAAAAGGATTTTACGGTTGTTGATTTTTACCGTTATCTCTATCTTCAATGCGTTGAATACCTCTGCGATGATTTGCAGCAGTTCCACCTCGTTGAGCAGGGAATCACTGCCCACCACATCGGCGTCGCACTGGTAAAATTCGCGGTAACGTCCTTTCTGCGGTCGATCCGCACGCCACACAGGTTGAATCTGATAGCGCCTGAAAGGAAATACGATCTCGTTTTGATGCTGTACGACAAAGCGTGCGAAAGGCACCGTCAAGTCGTAACGCAACCCTTTTTCGCATATCTGCGCCGATAATTTACCCGGGTTTTTGGAAAGCCAGTCGTCTTCGCCGACCGCCGAAAGAAAATCGCCCGAATTGAGAATACGGAACAGGAGCTTGTCGCCTTCTTCGCCATACTTGCCGAGCAGAGCAGACAAGTTTTCCATGGCAGGGGTTTCGATGGGCTGGAACCCGAAACGCCGAAAGACCTTTTGAATGATATCGAAAAGATAATTCCGCCGTACCATTTCGGAAGGGATAAAATCCCGTGTCCCTTTGGGGATGGATGGTTTTTGCATTAGAGATGAGAGATTACATGTTTTCACTGTTCGCTGTTACGTACAGTTGTCCTGTTTCGAAGCGAATGATTTTTACTTGTTGTCCTGCGTTGATATAGCCTCTTTCGCTGATGGCGTCGTAGAGTTTGCCGTTGATTTCGATTTTCCCGGCGGGATGCAATATCGAGCGGGCAATACCGACGCTGCCGGTCAGCGACGACCAGTCGTCGAAACTGACGTATCCTTCGGAACTTTTCTGTTCGGCTTGCAGCATAAACCGGCTTAGCGTCCTGCTTTTGAAGAAATAGCGTCCCGCCCATATCGACAGCGCCAAGGCGCCAACCGACGAGAGGAGCACGATACAGACGGATTTGAATATCGACAGCAGACCGTACGTCCAGTCCCATTTAAACACGATATTGTCTACCATTGCCAGACTGATGCCGAAAAGCATCAGGATAATGCCCGAAATGCCGGCTACGCCGAATCCCGGCAAGGCGAATATCTCTATGCCTATCAGTAGCAGTCCGACGAGAAACAGCGCCAATTCCCAGTGGTTGGCAATGCCTTCGATAAAAAGCGGCGCGAAATAGAGCAATGCCGCCAGTACCGACACGCCCAGGGCGAAACCGATACCGGGCGTTTGCAATTCAAAGTAAATGCCGCCGATGATCAGCATGATCAGGATGCTTTGCAGGATGGGATTGATGAGGAAATGGATGATTTTCTCTGTCGGGCTGAGGACGTAGCGGGTCACTTGGCGATCGCTCATGCCGTTGACTGCGAGGATATCCTCAATGTCGGCGACCTTTCCTTCGCAGTATCCGTGCCGGATGGCTTCATCCACCGTCATGGTGAGCACCTTGGTGGAGTCGATAAGTCCTTTTACGCTTACGCTGGGATCTACCATCGCTTCGGCAATTTGCGGATCGCGCCGCCAGCGGTAGGTAGTGTCTTTCCCGTATACGATGGTGTCTTTCCCGTGGCTTTCGGCGGTAGCTCGCATCATCGACCGCATGAACGACTGGTATTTGTCGGGAACGGCCTCTCCCGTCTGGTTCACTACGGTAGCCGCGCCGATGCTGGCTCCCTCGCGCATGTATATCTTGTCGGCAGAAATGGCAATCAATGCGCCTGCCGAAATAGCGTTGTTATCAACAAAGACATAAACCGGAATGGGACAAGTCAGAATTTTGGTACGAATGGAATCCGCCGCATCTAATAATCCTCCATAAGTATTCATGTGGATGAGGATGAGTTCGGCTTTCATCTCCATTGCCTTCCGGAGGCTTTGCATGGTAGTGCGCCACATGGCAGGGCCTATTTCGTCCATCATGTCGAAAACGTACACGCCGCCCCGCTGCTCCGTTTCAACGGCGTGATGCCTGTTCAACCCGAATACGTTCAGAGAGACGAACAGCAATACGGCGGCCAATTTGCTGAATGAGAATTTACAAGTCATCAATTATCAATTTGAAAAAAGTTTCTATTCTATCCATTTCCGAATCACCGCGTTGCCGAGGGATATCGCTTTTTGCCTGTCGGAATATCGTACTTCTCCGGTTTTTCCGCAGACGTAGCCCTGTTCGCCTTTACTCCGGAGGTACTGGTGTGCGGCAATAATACACGCTCCCTCGTAGTTTACCTGTTGCAGATAACCGGTAAGCGGAACGCCGCCCTTACAGGCGACAGTCAAGGGGATCAATCCGGGCGCATTGTGTTCCGTGCCGAAAGTGATCACAAAGCCTTGCCGGTCGAAAAACCGTACAAACGGTTCCAGTACTTCCAGCCGGTTGCGTCCCGGAATCAGTTCAAGGCAAAAGATGCGTTGTTCCTGCAAATAACGGCACATCTCCTCTTGATTCTCTTCAAATTCGGTAAAGTTCCCTTTTGCATCGTCTAAAAGTACCGGATAACAGGGGATACCCCCGCCGTTCAGGTATATTTCGCGCACTTCCTCTACGGAAAGGAAGGCTTGTTCGTCTTCTTCCACAAAGGCTTTGCCTCCGGCTTTCAGCAGATGGTTGCGCAGTTCGTTTTCCAGTGCGGCGTCGTTGGTTGTGTCCACGCCCGTATCCTTTCCGCCGTAGAGTTTTTTTAGCAAGTCCCTGCGTTCGGCGTCGTTCGGCGCCGTTTCAAATATGGCGATGCGCAATGCCTGCGCTATATGCCGTTCGCGCACCAGTTGGCGTGCATATTTGCGTTTTATTTCTTCGTATGTAAAAGACAGGGCGACGCCGGCTGTTTTCAACCAGTCGTTCAGCAGGGCGATCATCTCTGCTACCTGCCGCTGGCTTTCTTTTTTCACCTGTTCCAGCAGCAGGCGGTATTTTTCCGTGAACGATACCGGATAATCCAACCCTTTTCCGCTGAAGTAGGTGCGTCCGGGATTGTTCGGATCGTTTACGCGAATCCCTTTGGCTTGCAGGTCTTTCGACAATGCGATGGCCTCAATGTTGAAGAGCGGAAAAAGATGATGCTTGAGCGTGGTTTCGTAAAATTCGTCATAGCCGTCGGTGACATAAAAATCGTTAATACCGAGTATCTTGACGTCTTCCCGGACGGCTGTTTCGGCGATCTGCCGCATATCGGTAAATGCGCTGAACGAATAGGGCGTGTGAAAATGTCCGTTTACTTTCAACGTTTCAAAGGGGATGGTTTGCGAGAGTTGCGCCATCTCTTCCGGAGACGGCATGTTTTTCGGGTATTTCATTGAGTTGTTTTTATTTTTTAGGAAATTTATCTTCTTTCGGGTATTCAATGCGGACATGATAGATGCTCATCAGCCGGTGTTTGATGATTTGTTTGGCGATGTTAATGTCGCGGTAGGTGATGTTGGCGTCGTTATACTGGTCTTCCATCACCTGAAAGTTCACCACATTGTCCACCAGATCGCTGATGGAACTGTTGGTGCGTTCTTTCAGGCTTCGCGAAGCCGCTTCAATGGAGTCGCACATCATCAGGATGACCATTTCCTTGGAAAAAGGAACAGGGCCGGGATAGGTGAATCGGGTGCGTTCGATTTTACAGTCGGGATGTCGTATCTGGTATTGGTGGTAAAAGTACCTTACGGTGGTGGTACCGTGGTGGGTGCGGATAAAGTCGATGATATGTTTCGGGATGCGGTTCCTTTTAGCGATATCCACTCCGTTGTGGATATGGTCGATGATGATTTGGGCGCTGTTTTCGGGCGAAAGGTCGTCGTGCGGATTGTGGCTGTCCGTTTGGTTTTCGATAAATAAGGCCGGACGGGAAATTTTTCCGATGTCGTGGTATAACGCTCCGGTACGGATAAGCAACGGATTGCCGCCGATTTTTTGAATGACTTCTTCCGCGATGTTGGCTACCTGAAGGGAATGTTGGAAGGTACCGGGCGCTACTTCCGACAGTTTGCGCAGTAAAGGCTGGTTGGTGTCGGACAGTTCCATCAGGGTAATGTCGGAAATCAGTCCGAAAATCTTTTCGAAGATGAAAATACTCGGATAAATGGCAAATAATAAAATGCCGCTGATCCCGAAACGGATGTAGTTCATCCATTCGATTTGCTGGAATTTTACGCCCTGCATCAGGAAGAGCGCGGTGTAGGTTGCCGAATAGACGCCAAAAATCCACAATACGGTTTTAAAGAGGTTGCCGCGTCTGTAAATGGTGCGAACATTGGCGATACTCACAACGCCGGCAACGAAATTCAGGATGACAAACTCAAGTCCGTTGGGAGCCAGCAATCCGATCAGCAGGATAGTGACCATAAAGACAAAGGTAGACGTCCGTGCGTCGAAGAAAGTGGCAACAATCACCGGAAGCAGGAGAAACGGAATGGCGTAGAGGTTGAAGAAAACGTTGCGCATCGTCAAACTTGCCACTCCGATGAACAGTACCATTTGCAGCAGGAGAAAGCCCGTCCGGGAAAGGTTCCTGAAAATATCTTTCCGGAAATTCATCAGGTAAAGATAAAGGAGCAGGAAACACAATGTGATGATCCCTATCTGTCCGGAGAGAATTTGCCAGAAATTGCCCGAATGTCCCACTCTGTGCTCAAACTCGCTCTTCAGCGACGTCAGGAAGACGTATTTTTCGTCGTTCACTACCTCGCCGCGTGCGATAATCTTCCGGTTAAGGGGAATCACGCCTCTGGTAGGCGATATTTTCCGGAGGCTCTCCGCACGGGCGGTGTTGGTGATGTCAATATTGCAAATAAGGTTGGGCTGGATAAAATCGTTCAGGTCGAGGTCTTTCATGAATTTTTTCTCACCGGTATATAGCGTATGAATGGCCTGCATCACTGCTTCGTAGGCGGTTTTTTGCGTAAACACTTCATCTTTGGATATTTCTTCGCCCTCGTTGTTTCTGATGACCGTCAAATATCCGGACAGCGATTGCTGCGACGCAGGCTCCTCCTCTTGCAGAATGCCTTTCCTGTAAACCGAATCCAACACGCTTGCGACCAAATGATACAGGAATAATTTGCGATAGGAGAAGAGGTCGCTTTTTTCCCAGTGGGCGTCAAAAGTCTGCCTGTAAAGGTCGATTTGCTGTTTTGCCGTTTCTGCGCGGTAATTGTAATACACTGTAAAATGATTGCGAAGGCTGTCTTTTTCGACGTCTATCTCCTGTTGCGTCTTGAGAATGGGAATATCAAAAGGAGCGTATAAATCGCCGTGCGCCCAAATCTTTCCTTTCTGAAACTCATACGGGAAATTTCCTTCGCGCGGAAAAAGAAAACATACCGCGGCAATACTCACCACATAGAGCAGGATGAGATAAGTGTGGGTACGAACTGCCAGTAAAAAATTCGCCATTGTCGATAATTTAAGGTGCAAAGTTAAGAGAAAATTACCGATTCTGAAAGTTTTTTATTTTCCGGCGGCGTCTTTTTTTGAGGCGCTGTCCGTTCGTGGTCTGTTCTGTCGGTAGTTCGGATTCCCGTTTTTTCCTTCTTTTACCGGCTCCTTTCACGGTTAATTCTTTTTTTGAGGTGCTATTGGTCAGTAGACTGTTCCATCTGTGTTTTGTTTCCCGCTTTCTTCCCATCCATTTTAAAAGTTCTGAAAGGACTTGATTTTCATAAGGGGGCGTCTCAAAAGCACGCAGATGACGCAGATGATGTGGATTTGCACAGATAAAAACGAGGCGTACAAAACGAAAGAAGTTGATTATCCATAAA
>JAIRLS010000235.1 GCA_031259205.1 Bacteroidales bacterium
CGGATGTATCTGCATGGAAAATACAGGGAAACAGACAAGATGTGCGACCTTGTTTACGAGCATTACAGGGTATTGCTTGTGATGAGCCGTTTCGGCATCGGGTTGGGCTTTGGCGATAAGACCATAGGCGAAGTGTGCCGTGAAACGGGCGTAGATGTGCGTACTTTTATGGCGGTAGTGGATGTTCATATCTTTCCGGACGATGAACAAAACGTGAACATATTGGAAGTATCCGTTGAGGCGCTGCTTGCGTATTTGCACCTTTCACACGACTATTTCCTCCAGTACCGCCTGCCGGGCATTCATGCCAAGTTGGAGGAGATCCTTTGCCGTGAACACGACGTACTGGCAAAAGCCATCCTCCTCTATTTCGACGAATATGTGGCGGAAGTGAGCCGGCACATGACTTATGAAGAAAAAACGGTGTTCCCTTATGTGAGGGCGTTGTTGAGCGGCAAGCAACAGAAACGTTATTCCATTACGATGTTCGAAAAACAGCATGACCGAATAGAATTACGCCTGAAAGAATTTAAGCAGATCATCATCCGTTTCTATCCTTCGCAAAGCACGAACGAAATCAACAGCGTGCTGTTCGACATTTTCAATTGTGAACAGGATCTTGCCGCGCACAACAAGGTGGAGAACAGTCTGCTTATTCCCGCCATTATGAAAATAGAACGTCAACACCACAGCAAGAAACATGGGCGCATCAATTAAAATAGCTATTGCAGAAGCATCGTTCATCCTGCGCAGCGGCGTCATACTTGTATTGGAGCAGTTGAATATCGTCCGCATTGATATTTTGGAAATAGACGATCCGGAGCAACTAAAAACCGTGCTGGCACGCCAAAGCCCCGACATTTTGATAGTCAATCCGTCGTTCTTGGGAATGTATTCCGTGCAGTTGTTCAGGAAAGAATTTCCGCATTTGAAATGTGTAGCTCTGCTGTTGTCGCTTGCCGACGTCCATTTGATGGGAACATACGACGAAACGATATCCATCTATGATGGTTACGAAATAATCAAAGAAAAACTGACACAACTCCTTGTTCATTACAAGGAAACGGAAAAACAGCACGAACCTCTTAGCTCCCGCGAAAAAGACGTGCTGCTGTATGTGATACACGGCCTGACCAACAAACAAATTGCCGAAAAACTTTGCCTGTCTTCCCACACCGTCATGACACACCGCCGTAACATCTCCGCCAAATTACAGATACACAGCACGGCAGGGCTTGCCATCTATGCCATTGCCAATAAATTAGTGACGTTGGATAATGTCGTTCAGTGAATGCCGGGGACGTTCACTGGGTTGATTCTTTTTTGAGGCGCTATGAAAAACAATTCTTCTGTCGCCCCACGAATACACGAATGTAGAGACGCACGGCGTGCGTCTGAATGTAGAAACGCACGGCGTGCGCCTGAATGTAGAGACGCACGGCGTGCGTCTGCTTTTAAGAGGAATAGGCAGAAAGTGGGAAACAAAACACGGATGGAACAGCCCGCTGACCCATAGCGCCTCAAAAAAAGAAATTACACACAGACGAATAAAATGTCTTGCGAAATTTATAGAAGGAAAGTACGAAAATCCGGAATATTCAAGTTAAAATTTCTTATTTTTGCTGCGATTTTTATTTAGCAATGTTATTTTATGTCGGCGAACAATAAGGGAACGGCAATCGTTATTCTCAACTGGAACGGGTGTCATTATTTAGAAAGATTTCTGCCGTCGGTGGAGGCGTATTCGCAATTGCCGGACGTATCTGTTATCGTGGCGGACAACGGCTCTACCGACGATTCGGTCGCCTGTCTCCGTACCCGTTTCCCGTCGGTGCGTATCCTCCTGCTGGATAGGAACTATGGTTTTGCCGAGGGCTACAACCGCGCGTTGCGGCAAGTGGACGCCCGCTATTACGTGCTGCTCAATTCCGACGTAGAAGTTACGGCCAACTGGTTGCCGCCGCTGATCGCAATGATGGAAAAGAACGAAAACGCCGCCGCATGTATGCCCAAGATTAAATCGGAAGCCCGTCGCGATTTTTTCGAATATGCAGGGGCGGCGGGCGGTTTCATGGACAAGTACGGCTATGCGTTTTGCCGCGGTCGCCTGTTCGATACGGTAGAAAGGGACTGCGGGCAGTACGACAGTGAAACGGAGGTATTTTGGGCTGCCGGCGCCTGTTGTATCGTTAGAGCATCCTTTTTCCACGAGGCCGGTGGATTCGACGACGCCTTTTTTGCGCACATGGAGGAAATAGACCTCTGCTGGCGCTGGAAAAATGCGGGATACAGCATCCTGTACACGCCGGAGTCAACGGTATATCACGTAGGCGGTGGGATGCTGCCGAAGGACTCTCCGTTCAAAACCTTTTTGAACTACCGGAACAACCTGCTGATGATGTATAAAAACCTGCCCCGGCAATACCGTTTCCGGAGGCTGTTATTGCGCCGGCTGATGGACTATGCCGCCGCTATCCGGGGACTGCTGTCCGGCCAACCCGTTTTGAAACCCGTCCTGAAAGCGCACAGGGATTTCCGGAAGATGAAACGCGCCTATCGGGATCTTCCCCGCCCCAAAGACTTTCCGTCGTGCGTATATCCCGGAAGCATAGCGTATCAGTATTTTGTGAAAAGAAAAACCGTCATCTCATTTGAACCTTTCCGGCCTTCCTGATCTTGCAACAATGATGCCGGAATGGTTTTTCCGCTGTGCCAGATACCGGTGCAACGGTTCGACGCCGACCACTACCTTTCCGGCTTCGGAGGAGGCGTGAAGCAGGAAGGGTACGCCGTTTCTGCACAGGGCAAACCCCACATGCGATACGTCCAATCCTTTGATATGCGTGGTAATGGCGATGACGTCGCCATCCCGTATGTCGGTGGCGGAGGTAAGCCGTTCTTTCGGGATGAAGCGGAGCGGTAACCGGCTGACGCGGTCTTCAATTTGCCTTATGCCAAGACGCCGGTCGGGATGGTCTTTCAGTGCGGGATACCGGTCGCAATGGGCGGACATGAACGATACCGACGGATGAAACGGCTCGGATTCCCTAAGGACAGGCAATTGCAGGACGCCTTTTTGTTGATTGTCGTACAACCATTCGCCGGTGTAGTGCAGTCGCGAGAGATAACCGTTCAGTATGCCGCCTCGATAACGGATGTATTGCAGGATTTCGCAAAACCGTTCGAATGATGGGTCGTCACCCTGCAAAAGC
>JAIRLS010000009.1 GCA_031259205.1 Bacteroidales bacterium
TGAAAACAATTACTTTATACTGTGGTTTCATCTAAAAGACAAGGTCAGATAAGATAAAATGTGCAGGAGGGAAGACCGTGTCTTTTGATTAATTCTTTTTTTGAGGCGCTATTGGTCAGTGGACTGTTCCATTCGTGTTTTGTTTCCCGCTTTCGTCCCATCCCTCTTAAAAGTCCTTTCAGGACGTTCCGCATTCTCCAAAGCGGATGGCTTTCGCGCTTTCAGGCGCACGCCGTGCGCCTCTACATTCGTGCCTTCGTGCCTTCGTGCCTTCGCGCCTTCGTGCCTTCGTGCCTTCGCGCAAGGCATGCCTTGCCTTACCGCTTTCGCGCTTTCGCGGAGGTCGGAAGAATTATTTTTCATAGCGTCTCAAAAAAGATTTAGCCATTTTTTTTTGTTATTCTTAATCCGTACAAAAAAAAAACGTATATTTGCGGTCAATTTTTTGAACCTATTATCAGTCTTAATTGTAAGATACCATGCGAAATAAAGGAATCATCAGAGTGTTTGCCGTACTAATGGCGCTGGTATGTCTGTATCAGTTGTTGTTTACGTGGAGAACCTATATTGTTGAAAAGGAAGCGCGGGCGTTGAGCGCCGGCGATTACGACAAGGAACGGGAATATCTGGATTCGTTGTCCAACACGGTAATTTTCAACTTTATCGGATTACGCAAATACACTTACAGGGAATGTAAGGAAAGAGAAATCAATCTCGGTTTGGACCTCAAAGGCGGTATGAACGTGATTCTGGAAGTATCGGTAGCCGACGTGGTGCGGGCTTTGTCCAATTACAACAACGTTGATACCACTTTCAACAAGGCGTTGGCGCTGGCAACCCAAATGCAGCAAAACAGTCAGGACGACTTCCTCACCCTTTTCGGACGCGCATTTAACAGCCTCGATCCCAATGCGCGGCTGGCAAGCGTCTTCCGCACGCCCGAACTGAGCGACAAAATCAATTTCAACTCATCCAACAGCGACGTCATCGGAGTGTTGAGGAAAGAAGCGAACGGCGCGATAGACAACGCCTTCAACATCATACGTTCGCGTATCGACAAATTCGGCGTAGTACAGCCCAACATACAGCGACTGGAAACCCAGGGACGTATTCTGGTGGAACTGCCGGGCGTAAAAGACCCCAAACGTGTCGAAAAACTTTTGGAAGGTTCCGCCAACCTTGAATTTTGGGAAACTTATGAAAATGCGGAAGTCTATGACTATTTAGTGAAAGTCAACGAATTTATCCGCGATTTGGAATCCGCCGGCCTTTCTGCGGTCAAAAATGATACGGTCGCCGTTGGCGCCGAACAACCCTTGCCGTCCGGCGCCAACGCAGCCGGACAGGACACCTCCGACCTGCTGGGACGCCTCGTTCAGGCGAGCGATACCCTGAAAATGACCGGAGATACCCTCCAGCAAGACGCCACAAAGGAATATCCGCTGTTTTCGATACTGCCGCCCCGCGTTTATAACGGACAGCTAATGGGAGGCTCCGTCGTCGGCATGGCGCTCAGCACGGATATCGAAAAAGTAAACCGCTACCTGAAACTGGCAGGCGAAAAGGATATTTTTCCACAAAAGAGCCTGCGTTTCCTGTGGGGCGTTAAACCGTGGAAAAATCCCGAAACCAAAAAGGAAACAGATTATTTCGAACTTCACGCCATCAAAATCACCGGACGCGACGGACGCCCTCCCCTGAGCGGCGACGTGATCATCGACACCAGAGCCGACTTCCGTCAACAGGGCGGCTCGTCGGCGGAAGTATCCATGACCATGAATCACGAAGGCGCACAAGTGTGGGCCAGCATGACCAAGGCAAATAAAAACCGGTGCATAGCCATTGTACTGGACGATGTAGTCTATTCAGCCCCCAACGTAAACGAAGAAATTACAGGCGGACGATCGCAGATTACCGGCGATTTTACCATCAACGAAGCCACCGACCTTGCCAACATCCTGAAATCGGGCAGACTTCCCGCCAAAGCGGAAATCATCCAAAGCGAAGTCGTAGGCCCTACCCTGGGTAAGGAATCCATTCAGGCAGGCTTGATGTCCTTTCTCATGGCGCTGATCATTGTGATGGTTTATCTGGCTTTCTATTACAACAGCGCCGGCGCTGTGGCCGACATAGCCTTGCTGGTCAATATGTTCTTTCTTATGGGCGTGCTGGCGTCGCTGGGTGCGGTACTTACCTTGCCGGGTATCGCAGGTATTGTCCTCACGCTGGGGATGGCCGACGATGCTAATATCATCATATTCGAGCGTATCCGCGAAGAACTGCGAGCGGGCAAAGGGTTGCGGCTGGCTGTCGCCGACGGCTACAAAAACGCCTATTCCGCCATCATCGACGGCAACGTCACCACGTTCCTCACCGGTTTAGTGCTGTACGCCTTCGGCTCCGGCCCCATTCAGGGTTTTGCCACCACGCTGGTGCTGGGAATCCTCACCTCGCTCTTTTGCTCCATTTTCATCTCCCGCCTCATCTTTGAAAGGATGATGGACGCCAACCGAACCATCAAGTTTTCCGTTCCTTTCACGGCCAACGTCTTCAGCAAAGCCAAATTCAATTTTATCGGCTTCCGGAAACGGGCTTATCTCATCTCCGGCTTCCTCCTTGCAATAGGACTGGGTTCCATCCTTTTCCAGGGATTCAACATGGGCATTGACTTTACGGGCGGACGCAGTTATACCGTGCGTTTCATCGATAAAGAGCATCCGCAGGAAATGATAAAAGTAAATACGCAGGAACTGCAATCGTCCCTGCGGGCGGTCTTCGACAACAACGCTCCCGAAGTGAAGACCTTCGGCGCCGACAATCAGGTGAAAATTACGACCGATTACCTGATGAAGGGAAAAAACGACGCGACGTTCACCGCCAATATCGACAGTATTGTAGAATCCCGGCTGTACGAAGGCGTTAAATTCCTGCTTCCCCAAAGCGTTACCATCGAACAGTTCCGCACCGACAATCTGATGAGCTCGCAAAAAGTAGGCGCCAGCATCGCCGACGATATCAAACGCAACGCCGTTATTGCCGTCCTGCTGTCGCTGGTGGTCATCTTCCTGTACATTTTCTACCGGTTCCGCAACTGGCAGTTCGGGTTAGGGGCGGTCATAGCGCTGTTCCATGACGCCCTTATCATCATAGGCATGTATTCGCTGCTTTATAAATTAGTACCCTTCTCGCTGGAAGTGGATCAGCATTTTATCGCGGCCATCCTCACCATCATCGGGTACTCCATCAACGACACGGTGATCGTTTTCGACCGTATCCGAGAATATGTCACCAACTATCCCAAACGGGGCATGAGGGAAGTCTATAATGCGGCCATTAACAGCACGCTGGGACGTACCATGAATACCTCGCTCTCTACCATGTTCGTACTGCTCATCATCTTCCTCTTCGGCGGTGAAATGATTCGCGGATTTTCGTTTGCCCTGCTGATTGGTATTTTCGTAGGCACTTATTCGTCGGTTTTTGCTGCCGCGCCGATCGTGTACGAATTGATGAAAAAAAAGGAGAAAAACCGGAAAGTCGAAAAGAAGTAAAACCCCGGCAACCGGATAGAGATGGACACTTTCTATCAACACAAGACCTGCTCCCCCTCCGGCTCCAACCGGAGGGCGTCGGCTTGAAGCTGTAAGTTATAAAAATAAAAAACCGATGGAAGAACGTATTCTCGCGCTTCGCAAGGAACTGGAACACCACAATTACCTGTATTACGTGCTTTCTCAACCTGTTATCAGCGACTACGATTACGACATGCTGATGAAAGAACTGGAACAGTTGGAAAAGGAATATCCGCAACTGGCCGACCCCAATTCGCCGACACAGCGGGTAGGCAACGACGTCAATCTCGAATTTCAACAGGTGAGACATCAGTATCCGATGCTGTCGCTGGACAATACTTATAGCGAAGACGAACTCGCCGATTTTGACGCACGGGTGAAAAAAGAACTGACGGACGACTGCCGTTACGTGTGCGAGCTAAAATACGACGGGCTTTCCGTAAGCCTGACCTATCGCAACGGAGCGCTGCTGCGTGCCGTCACTCGCGGCGACGGTATTCAGGGCGACGACGTGACCGCCAACGTCCGTACCATCCGGAGTGTTCCGTTGAAACTGCGGGGCAACGATTTTCCGGAAGAATTTGAAATCAGGGGAGAGGTGGTAATGCTGCACGGCACTTTCGAAAAACTTAATGCGGAAAGAGCCGAAACCGGTGAAACGCCGTTTGCCAACCCTCGAAACGCAGCGTCGGGCACTCTCAAAATGCAAAATTCGGCGCAAGTGGCCAAGCGTCCGCTTGACTGTTTCCTGTATTTCCTGCTGGGCGAAAAACTTCCTGCCGGCTCCCATTTCGATAATCTTGAAAAAGCAAGGGAATGGGGATTTAAAATACCGCTTTATGCCGCCGTTTGCAATACCATAGAGGAGGTAGCGGCATTTATTGCCAAGTGGGAAAAGGAACGCGACAAGCTTCCCTTCGACATCGACGGTATCGTGGTCAAAGTAGATAATCTGTCGCAGCAAAAACAACTGGGAATGCGTGCCAAAAGTCCCCGTTGGGCTGTCGCATACAAATTCCCCGCCGAACGGGTAGAAACGCTTTTGGAATCCATCTCGTACCAAGTGGGACGCACCGGCGCCATAACGCCTGTCGCCAACCTTTCTCCGGTACGGCTGGCAGGCACTACCGTCAAAAGAGCGTCCCTCCACAATGCCGACCAGATTCAACTGCTCGACATTCGCGTAGGCGATACGGTGTATGTCGAAAAAGGCGGCGAAATCATCCCGAAAGTCATCGGAGTGAATCGGGAGAAACGCCCCGCCGACTGTCCGCCGACCGTTTTTATCTCACGCTGCCCCGAATGCGATTCCGTTTTGCAACGCAACGAAGGCGAAGCGGCATGGTTCTGCCCCAACAGAAACTGTCCGCCACAGGTGAAAGGCCGGCTCGAACATTTTATCAGCCGCAAGGCCATGAACATCGACAGCTTAGGCGAAGGCAAGATAGAACTGCTTTATGACAAAGGCTTGGTGCACATTGCTTCCGATCTCTACCATCTCACTGCCGCACAGATAACAGGGCTGGAAAAAGTCATCACCGACGAGGAAGGCAACCGGCGCAAAATCGCTTTCGGGACACGCACTGCCGAAAACATGCTGTCCGGCATCGAGGCCTCGAAAAATGTGCCGTTCGAACGAGTGTTGTACGCTATCGGGATTCGCTACGTGGGCGAAACCATCGCGCAAAAATTGGCGAGGAGTTTCAAAAACATCGACGCCCTGGCAAAAGCAAGCTATGAAGAAATGATCGCCGTTGACGAGATAGGCGGGCGCATCGCCGGCAGCGTGGTCGATTTCTTTGCCCAGGCCGACAACGTCGCTCTGATAGAAAATTTGAAACAGGCCGGTTTACAATTGGCAGTAGACGAAAGCGCCTTCCGGCAAAAATCGGATGTACTGGAAGGCAAGTCGATAGTGGTGAGCGGCGTGTTCTCCATTCCGCGCGACGACATCAAGAAAATAATCGAAGAACACGGAGGCAAAAACACCGGCTCTATATCGTCCAATACAAGTTATGTGCTGGCTGGAGAAAAAATGGGACCGGAAAAACTGAAAAAAGCCGAAAAACTCAAAGTGCCGGTTATTTCGGAAGAAGAATTTTACCGGTTAATAGGATATTCTTGAATGTGAATGTCGCGCTTTACCACCGCTATCCGCACAGTTTCAGTATACAGCCGGAAAAACGCAGGTCGGATTTGGAAATGTCCATATATGCGCCTGTACGGGGTTGGCTTTCAAAAGCATTCGTGAGCCTGCTGCGTCCGCCGGTTAAGATTCGGGATTTAGCATTTCTCTGATTTCCACTTGAAAGAAAAATTACAATGGGTAACGATATAGAAACGAGCAAACTGCTTTCGTCTGCTGCGTCTTTCCATTGTTTCAAATAACTCAATCTTATTACCGACAAAGATAATGCTATTTTTTTTGCTATCCAAAGTAAAATCACTATTTTCGCAGAAATTATCAATAATATGACAGATGGAACAGCGGACAAATAGACTGAAAGTAGTGTTAGTAGAGCGCAATAAAACAAGTAAATGGCTGGCGGAAACGCTAAATATGAACCCTGCCACCATATCGCGTTGGTGTTCCAACAAAACGCAACCTTCGCTGGATACGCTATCTGAAATTGCCAAAGTTTTGGATGTTGATATACGGGGTTTACTTGTCCCAACTAAAAAAGGAAAAACAAAAGACAAATGAATTTCAACGCCATACTTGAACAATACCGGCGCGAAGCCCTTTCCGAACACGACAAAGGAACACGCTTTGAACGCCTGATGCAACTTTATCTTCAGACGGAACCCTATTATGCTTCACGTTTCAGTAGGATTTGGATGTGGGATGAATTTCCATTCCGTAAGGATTTGGGCGGTCAAGATACGGGCATTGACCTGGTGGCACAAACCACTCACGATACATATTGGGCTATCCAATGCAAATGCTATCAGGAATCGGCTGTCATTGGCAAAGCAGAGGTAGACAGCTTCCTGACTACCACAGGACGCTCGTTTATGGACGATAACAGTATGACCACGCGCTTTGAACATTGTCTTTGGATTTCAACGACCAACAATTGGGGCGGCAATGCCGAACAGGCAATCCGCAACCATACGCCTGCCGTTTCACGAATTTCGCTTTATCATTTGCAAAATAGCAAGGTTGATTGGGATAAACTTTCGCAAGGTTTGAGTGGCGAGCAATCCCGGAAGCCAAAACACCAACCCAGAGAACATCAGCAGAAAGCCATTGATGCAGCAGTGTCATACTATCAAAACGCCGACCGCGGCAAACTGATTATGGCTTGCGGTACAGGCAAAACTTTTACTTCGCTACGAATCGCGGAACAACTTACAAATAATGAAGGTCTTGTCCTGTTTTTAGTCCCGTCGATTGCTTTGTTAGGACAAACGTTGGCAGAATGGACGGCAAATGCTTCTCAACCCATAAATGCCATTTGTATCTGCTCCGACCCTGATGTAAGCAAACGCAAGGACAAAAATGAAGATTTGGACGGTTTCAGCGTAGTGGACTTGGCTTTGCCCGCCTCGACGGATGTTTCGGTTATACTTAAACAGTTGAAACAGGCCTCTGATAACACCGGAATGACCGTTGTTTTTTCTACCTACCAATCCATTGACGTAATCGCCAAAGCGCAAAATTTGTTGATAGGGAATGGGGGGTGGAGAATGGGGAATACGCAGAAACAAATTAATCACGATTATAATAATGTCAACAAAAACTCAAACATTCAAGGATTTAATGGTTTGGCAGGAGGCAATGAATCTTGTAGAAATGATTTATCAGGAAACCCAAGTTTACCCCAAAGAGGAAATTTACGGACTGACGAGCCAAACACGGAGAGCAGCAGCGTCCATTCCTGCGAATATAGCGGAAGGCAACGGACGGAAAAACAGGAAGGAGTATCTGAATTTCCTGTCAATAGCCAACGGCTCGCTGACGGAATTGGAAACACATTTGTTGATAGCAGTGAGAATCAAATATTTGAACGAACAAAAAATGGAGATAATTCAACCACAACTCAATATTGTGGGACGTTTACTGACGGCGCTCCGGAAATCCCTTGCGGAAAATCCCCATTCCCCATTCCCTATTCCCCATCCCCCGTTTTCGACCT
>JAIRLS010000037.1 GCA_031259205.1 Bacteroidales bacterium
ATTAGCACGCAGATAACGCAGGGTTAATAGAGGAAGGCAGATTTTTATTTTATGGATAATCAACTTCTTTCGTTTTGTACGCCTCGTTTTTATCTGTGCAAATCCACATCATCTGCGTCATCTGCGTGCTTTTGAGACGCCCCCTTATGAAAATCGAGTCCCGCAAGGACTTTTAAGAGGGATAGGGAAGAAAGCGGGAAACAAAATACGGATGGAACAGTCCACTGACCAATAGCGCCTCAAAAAAAGAATTAACCCTTTATTTCCCTTCCACAATAAAGTATCCGGTGATTTTATTTCCCCGGTCGTCTACTAAGGTCAGCGTGTGTTCGCCGGGAGAAGGAGCAACGGCTAACCGGTGGGGCGTTTGGGTGCTTCCTGCGTAATACCGGTCGATATGCCAAAAGATGGTGGATTCGGCGCGGCGATGTGCAGCGCTGAATATTACCTGTCCCTCCGAACCGTCCAATTGGCGGGGAAGAACAACGGTAAGGCCGAATGGCGGATAGATCAACTCCATCTGTTGCTGTCTTTCGGTATTCGGACAATCGGGGTGAATGGGCGGCAGCGCCTTGTAATTTGCATTTCTGTTCTTGTAATACCATTCCTGGGCAGGAGGCAGCACAAACCAAGTGACGCGATCCATTTCGGCAACGCTGTAACATTCTCCGGTTACGCGATATTTGTGTTCTTTGTCCAGATGAATCACTGTGTGGAAAGGACATTCTTTCGATTCGGTATTGATTCGCGCCGTCGGTACTGTGTCCGTTTCTTCGCAGAGAGGTGAAGCGCGGTAGCCGCTTTTACGGCATATCGCTACCGGCACGAGATCGTCGCGGGGGGCGTCGAACCATTTGCTTTGCGGCAGTCGTGCAAACACGTCAAACAATACCGGAGCGGCATAGTTCACGCCCGTAAGTGCAGGGCGTCCCTCTCCGGAAGCGTTGCCCACCCACACGCCGACAACATGCTGCGGAGTGACTCCGACAGCCCACGCATCACGGAAACCATAACTCGTACCGGTTTTCCATGCAATTTTTTGCGATGAAGAAAAGGACTTCCATGTCGCTTCTTCTTCGGGACGGTTGAGGTCGGAAAGCGCTTCAAAGGTTTGCCAGATGGAGGCTGCTTCAATGGGCGCCGTATGCTCCAGTTGTTCGTCGGAGACAGGCGAACGGTAAAGAAATGATTCCTGTTGCAGGAAATTCAGTTCATGCAGGTCGGCAGGATCGTAGCGGCTCATGTATTTGGGGAAATGATTGAGCGTGCGTGCAAGTCCGGCATACATTCCGGTAATGTCCCACAGTGTGCCTTCCGCGCCGCCGAGTATGATTGTCAATCCGTAATGTTCCGCAGGAAAACGGAGTGTTTTCAAGCCCAGCGTTTGCAACAGCCGGTAAAACTTTTCAATGCCGTGTTGTTGCAAAAGCCTGACGGCCGGTACATTCAGCGAACGTTGCAAAGCACGCCGCGCAGGTACGGCGCCGGAATAACTGCGGTCAAAATTCTTGGGCGAAAAATTTCTGATTTGTATGGGAATATCCGGCACTAACATGTCGGGCAACAGTTCTCCGTGGTCAATCATGGTAGCATACAGGAACGGTTTCAGGATGCTGCCTGTGCTGCGTGGCGCTTGAATCACGTCTACCCGATTGCCGGCGGTTTGTTCGGGTTGATATACATTGCCTACATAAGCCAGTACATCGCCGGTTTCAACTTCAGCTACCAGAACGGCCATATTATTTACGAAATTTCCCTTGTACGAAGCGGCATACCGTGCGACAATCTCATTTACCCTTTGTTGAAGTGGCTGTTGCAGTGTCGTCCGGATTCTTTTTCCTTTATTTGTAGCGGCTATTCCGTCCAGCAGGTGAGGAGCGTCGGAAGGAAGGGAATGGGGCTGTTCGGGCAGTGGTTCCGCTTTGGCCAGCAAACAGTTTTCTTCCGAAATGATGTTTTTTTCAAAAAGTCGGTCTAACAACCTGTTACGTTTGTCCAGCAGCAAATTTCGATTGCGTCCGGGATGGATGAGCGACGGGGCATTGGGCAGTACCGCCAGCGTAGCGGCTTCCGCCCAACTGAGTTCTTCGGGTTCGCGCCCGAAGTAACGCCATGAAGCGGCGTTTATCCCCACCACGTTTCCGCCAAAAGGCGCATGTGAAACATAAAGATTCAGGATTTCCTGTTTTGAACAGCGGATCTCCAGTCTTGTCGCCAGTATGGTTTCTTTCAATTTTTGCAGTAGCGTACGGGAGGGATTATCCTGCATCATGCGGATTACCTGCATGGTGATGGTACTTCCTCCGCTTGTCACGCGCCGTTGACGGATATTTTGTATTAACGCCCTCGCAATGGCATATCCGTCTACTCCACGATGGCGGTAGAATCGCTTGTCTTCAAACAGTACCACTGCCTGTGCATATTTTTCGGGTATGGCGGCGGAAGAAGGGAAACGCCACTGTCCGTCTTCGGCAATTCTTGCGCCCATCATCCTTCCTTCGCTGTCCTCAATGATGGTAGAGACAGGCTTGTCGAACAATGTTTCCGGCAAAGAGAACCAATAGATGAGAAGGATTGCCGTCGCTATCGCTACGCAGGCGCAGGGCAATTTGTGACGGACAACACAACGCAGGACAACGGGAAACGATGGATAGCGAGACAAAACAGTGTTCAAAAACGGTTTTCAGTTCATCAACCGGATAATTTTTTCTCCGAACTGCACGGTGCCCAATGTTTTTCCGTCGGGCATGAAGCGGGCCAAATCGTTGGTGGCTTCTCCGTTGACGAATGTTGTTTCCATCGCATGGGTGATCAATGTTGCCGCTTCGTTCCACCCCATATACTCCAGCATCATCACCGACGACAGCAACAGCGACGACGGATTGACCGTATTTTTCCCCGCAAGGTTGGGCGCTGTCCCATGTGTGGCTTCAAACACGGCGTGTCCGCTTTCGTAATTGATGTTGGCGCCCGGCGCAATGCCGATTCCGCCCACCATTGCCGCCAACTGATCGGAAATATAGTCGCCGTTGAGATTCAGCGTAGCAATCACCGAATATTTTTCCGGGTGTAACAGCGTGTTTTGCAGAAAAGCATCGGCAATCACGTCTTTGATTTCAATTTTTCCCGTTGCTATTTCTTCCGGAAATTCGCGTTTCGCCAGAGCGTATCCCCAGTTTTTGAACCCGCCCTCGGTGAATTTCATGATATTACCTTTATGAACCAGCGTAACGTCGGGCAGTTGATGTTTCAGTGCATATTTTACGGCAGCCCGTACAAGGCGTTCCGTTCCTTCTATAGACACCGGCTTCACGCCGAATGACGAAGTTTGGGGAAAACGGATTTTCTCCACTCCCATCTGCTCTGTCAGGAATTGCAGAAATTTTTGGGCTTCGGGCGTTCCCTGTTGCCATTCGATGCCGGCATAGATGTCTTCCGTATTTTCGCGAAAAATCACCATGTTTACCGTTTCCGGAGCTTTCACCGGTGATACTATGCCGCGAAACCAGCGTACAGGCCGCAGGCATACGTACAAGTCCAGCGTCTGGCGCAATGCAACGTTCAACGAACGGATACCTTCACCTACAGGCGTGGTAAGAGGGCCTTTGAGACCTACCAGATATTCGCGGAACGCTTCCAATGTTTCTTCGGGCAACCAACAGCCCGTGGCGTTGAAAGCTTTTTCGCCGGCAAGAACCTCTTTCCACTCGATAGATCTTTCGCCCCTGTATGCCTTTGCTACCGCATAATTTACAACTTCACGACACACGGGCGTAATCTCCCGTCCCACGCCGTCGCCTTCGATAAAGGGAACCGTCACCTTTGACGGAACCATCAACCGGTCGTTTTCTTTAGTTATTTTCATGATATGAGTGATATAGAAGAACAAAAGTAATAAAAAATTACAAGATTCCAAAAACATCAGAGAAACGGTTAATTCTTTTTTTGAGGTGCTATGAAAAACAATTCTTCTGACCTCCACTATAGCGCGAAGGCGCGAAGGCGCGAAGGAAGCGAAAGGCTTTCACCTGAAAGCGCGAAAGCCATCCTTTGAAGAATGTGGAACGTCCTGTCGGGACTTGATTTTCATAACCGCATGTCAACGACATGCGGAAAGAAGGCCTCCCGCAGCAGCGCGGCTGCCTGAACCGTAAGCTCGACGCAGTCAACGGCAGGACAAGTACTGCCTTTGACTGCGTCGAACTTACGGTTCAGACAGAAAAAGTTATGGACAGGCTTCCGCAGGTCGTTGACCTGCGGTTATGAAAGTTACGTCCTTTCAGGACGTTCCGCATTCTCCAAAGCGGATGCGTATTCAGCATTCAGACGCACGCCGTGCGTCTCTACATTCGTGCCTTCGTGCTTTCGTGCCTTCGCGCTATAGTG
>JAIRLS010000046.1 GCA_031259205.1 Bacteroidales bacterium
TTACCGGCTATGGAGACGTACAAAGTAGCGGCGTCGGCATTGGAAATGGTGATTTTCCCATCTTCTGCCGACAATTGTCCTTTTTCGGGAACGATTTTTACTTCCGTTGTAAACTTCACTTTCCCTTCCAATCCTTCCAGATCGCCTGACACCCCTCTTAGTATCAACTCATCGTCCTGTATCGTGATTTCGTTTTTTTGCGGGCTGGAGAGCCATGCCGAGAAATTCACCTTTCCCTTTTGTGATGCGGTCAGGCGCACCACAATGACTTGTCCGGTGAAGGCGGCAAAGGTTTCGCGCCGATATTCCACGCCGTTTACAGTATAGCGGGTCGACGTTATTGCCGAGGCAATATCTAATTCCCTGTAATAATTTTCAAAACGGTCATGTTCCGGAAAAGCGATGTTCAAGTCGCCCACCGGCTGATACGCCATTCCCTGATTGGTTTTGGTCATTACCTTATCATTTACCAGATCCTGCGCTTCTTTAAATTTGCCGGCAAACATCAGTTTACGGATTTCGGGAATAGCCGGCAAAGCATCGGGATTAATGTTGTTGTTCGGCTGTCCTGCCCAAACGGTTTCCTCGTTCAGTTGAATCTTTTCCTGCGACGGCGTCCCGAAGACCATCGCTCCCAGCCGTCCGTTCCCGACCGGCAGCGCTTCCACCCATTTTTCGGCAGGCGCATTGTACCACAGCCGGTAATGATGCTCCGGCTCATTTTCACACGACCAGCAAGTTGTCATTAAAATGACGGTCGCGATTATTTTCAATCTTTTAATGTATTTTTGCATATTATTATAAGTTTTAAAAAACACAGGTAATCATAAAATAAAATATAAGGTGATAAATTTTTACAAAGATAGGCGAAAGATTCCAATTTACCATGATTTATATTTTTTTAACAATATAAAATTTCCAAAACAGTTTTTTTGATAGTATATTTGTGCTTTTAAAATATTACCTTAAAGATATTATCACAATGAAAAAAATTATACCGTTGTTGGTTTTCGTTGGTATTGGGCTTTTGTCATGCACAAAATCGAATGTGGACGTCGAATGTGTGTCCCGTCCGGCAACTGCTTCATCCAATATTCATTACATGGGCAACAGAGCTCCTCTTCAACCGTTGCACTTCATTAAACTTCCGGTTGGCGCTATCCAGCCCGAAGGTTGGATTAAGGAATATTTACACCGTCAGCGCGACGGTCTTTCGGGGCATTTGGGCGAGATAAGCGCATGGCTTCAAAAAGACGGTAATGCATGGTTAAGTGCCGATGGAAAAGGCAATTACGGCTGGGAAGAAGTGCCTTACTGGTTGAAAGGGTACGCCAATATCGGATACATCCTGAACGATACCGGTATCATTGCCGAAGCAAAAATTTGGCTGGAAGCGGTACTGAACAGTCAACAGGAAAACGGATATTTCGGCCCGTGGATAGAAAAGCGGGAAAAACCCGATTTGTGGGGTAACATGATTATGTTGTGGTGTATACAGTCCTATTACGAATATTCGGGCGACCAGAGGGTGATTCCTTTCATGAGCAAATATTTCCGCTGGCAACTCGAATTGCCCGACGATCTGTTTCTCAAAGATTATTGGGAAAACAGTCGCGGCGGCGATAATCTTCTAAGCGTGTACTGGTTATATAATATTACCGGCGAAGGATGGCTGCTCGAACTCGCGGAAAAAATCCATAAGAACATGGCCAACTGGCGCAGGGATTCGAGTTTACCTAACTGGCACAATGTCAATATTGCACAGTGTTTCCGCGAAC
Organism: Bacteroidales bacterium; assembly: GCA_031259205.1. GTDB lineage: Bacteria > Bacteroidota > Bacteroidia > Bacteroidales > UBA4181 > JAIRLS01. The sequence goes on from JAIRLS010000046.1 coordinate 1,779, forward strand.
CTGCCACATGGTGGATGCAAAGCGCCGATTCTGCCGATTTACATGCTACGTACAACAATTTTTGGCTGATACGCCGTACTTTCGGACAAGTGCCGGGAGGAATGTTCGGCGGCGACGAAAATTCGCGGATGGGATACATCGACCCGCGTCAGGGTGTAGAAACTTGCGGAATAGTCGAACAAATGGCTTCCGACGAAATATTGCTGCGCTCAACCGGCGACCCGTTCTGGGCAGACCATTGCGAAGATGTAGCTTTCAACACTTATCCGGCAGCCGTTATGCCCGACTTCAAATCGTTGCGTTACATTACCGCCCCCAATTCGGTCGTTGCCGACAGCAAAAATCATCATCCGGGTATTGATAACCGGGGGCCGTTCCTGTTGATGAACCCTTTCAGTAGCCGTTGTTGCCAACATAATCACACGCAGGGCTGGCCCTATTATGCCGAACATCTTTGGCTTGCTACGCCCGACAACGGACTGGCGGCGGTGCTGTTCAATTCGTGCACAGTGAAAGCAAAGGTGGCGGACGGCACGGAAGTAAGTATTTCAGAAACAACAAATTATCCTTTCGAAGAACAGATACGTATGCGAATCCAGACTCCTTCGGACGTCGATTTTCCCCTGTACATCCGAATCCCCGCATGGTGCAAAAATGGCAGCATATCTGTTAATGGAAATAAAATCAACACTTTGTTGAAAGAAGGAACCTACGCACGAATATCGCGCACGTGGAAAGACGGAGACGAATTGACGGTCAATTTCCCGATGTCGCTCAGTGTACGCCGCTGGGAAGTAAACCAAAACAGCCTCAGCGTTGATTATGGCCCTCTGACTTTTTCGCTGAAAATTGCCGAACGGTACGAAAAGAAGAGTAGCAAATCAACAGCACTAAGAGATTCCAACTGGCAGGAAGGCGCAGACGAATCAAAATGGCCATCATGGGAAATCTATCCCGACAGCCCGTGGAACTACGCTTTACAGTGTAATGTCAAACGTCCGGAACAATCGTTCACCATCGTAAAAAAAGACTGGCCCAACGATAATTTCCCGTTTACTTTAGAAAGCGTTCCGATTGAAATCAAGGCAAAAGGAAGTAAAATCCCGTCGTGGACAATCGACAGTTTCGGACTGTGCGCCGTACTTCCCGCTTATCCGGCGCAGACCGCAGGACAATTGGAAGACATCACTTTGATTCCAATGGGAGCGGCAAGATTACGAATATCGGCGTTTCCCGAATTTGTGAAATAGAACGTAGCGCCATGTCAATGCTTCGCCGTTGCGACGGCTTCGTTCCCCGCAGTTCGCAAAGACGGAATACGACCCTGTTCGGCTGACATGAAACAGCAGGCGGGGAAAGTATGAAAAGATGATTTTTCACAACTCCGTGCCTCCTTTGTGTCCTCTGTGTAATTCATATTCGAATACGAGGGGATCGTGGTTTTTATCAGTTTCGCATTTGGAAATCTTAAAATAATCATTTAACTTTGTCCGCTCCCGAACGATACATGCTAATCCTTAATCATACTGATTTTAATTAAGTTGAATAATGACGTCAGACAGACAACAGCAAGTGATAAATTTAAAAAATGAACTGGCAACGCCCAGACGGATTGTACTTACCAATCACCAGGGACCGGATGGCGACGCCATGGGCGCCATGACGGCATTGTATCAATTTCTTCGGAAAATGGGGCATGAAGTGACGATGATCACTCCCAACGATTATCCGGAGTTTTTACACTGGCTGCCCTGCAACAGTGAAACGGTTAATTTCATGCGCCAAAAGGAAATGGCTACGGCCATCATCGAAAAAGCCGATTATATTTTTCACTTAGACTACAATCAAATCAAGCGCAGCGCCGATATGTTCCGCCCGCTGTCGGCCTCCAAAGCCGTGCGGATACTGATCGACCATCACCCGGATCCGTCCCTTCCCGCCAACTATCTCTTTTCCGACAGCAATGCCAGTTCAACCTGCGAATTGCTTTTCAATATCCTGAAGATATGGGATGCGTCGCTCATCGACAGGGACATCGCCGGCTGCCTCTATACCGGTATCATGACGGACACAGGCTGTTTCAGCTACCGGAGCGCCACCTCATACACTTTCACAGTAGTTTCGGAATTGCTGGTCTACGGCATCGACCGCGACGCTATCTACAATCAGGTATACGACAATTTCTCCGCCCAGCGGATGCGGCTGATGGGATATTGCCTGAACAGCAAAATGGAAATCTTTCCCGAATACCGAGCAGCGCTCATCACCCTGAGCTTGGAGGAACAGCGCCGATACGACTTTGCAACGGGCGATTCCGAAGGGTTTGTCAACTTGCCCCTGTCCGTCAACGGCGTGAGGTTCACTGCCTTTTTTCTGGAAAAAGACGATAAAATAAAAATTTCTTTCCGGTCGAAAGGATCTTTTTCCGTCAACGATTTTGCACGGAAACACTTCAGCGGCGGCGGACACCTGAATGCTTCCGGCGGCGAAGCGCGAACTTCGCTGGACGAAACCGTCAGGAAATTCCGCGAACTGTTGCCTCTCTACAAAGACGAACTTCATGCGCAATAAAATTATTTTCATAACGGCAGCCGTACTTATTATCCTTGCCGGATGCCTTTCACTGCGACTGTTCAGACGGACGCCCACCCTGCAACTGCGGGAAACCGGCCAAACGAGCAACCGCCATGCCGAACGGCTGATCCGTGCCAACCGGGCGCTGATAGAAAAAGACTCCCTGTTTATAAACGCATTTGCGAAACGTAATCAGTGGCAAATGCAAATCACCCCATCGGGACTGTGGTACGAAATATATCATCGCGGTACCGGACAGAAAGCCGCCTTAGGAAATCTTGTAGAAATCGCCTGTACGCTGTCGCTGGCAGACAGCAGCCGCACAGTTTGTTATTCCTCCGCACAGTCGGGCAACAAAATATTCCAGCTTGGACAGGGAGGCGTTGAAACAGGATTGGAAGAAGGCCTCCTCCTGCTACAGGAAGGAGATAAAGCGCGATTCATTTTGCCGCCGCACCTCGCGCATGGCCTCGCGGGCGATAATAACCTCATTCCGCCCCGCTCCGTTATTGTATACGAAGTGGAACTGCTGAAAATCAAAAATTAGAAAGGGAAATACTCCACTTTTCATGGACAGAGGCATGAAATGAATTCCGGGGTCGCTTTCGTCCATGGACGGAAACGGTTTTATGGCTAAGAGAATGCCGCCGGAAGAGAGCGGGAGCAGCAGAATTATTTTGGTTAATTCTTTTTTTGAGGTGCTATGAAAAACAATTCTTCTGACCTCCACTATAGCGCGAATGTAGAGGCGCACGGCGTGCGTCTGAATGTAGAGACGCATGGCGTGCGTCTAAAAGCGTTTTGGAGAATGCGGAACGTCCTGAAAGGACGTAACTTTCATAACCGCAGGTCGTTGACCTGCGGAAGCCTGTCCATAACTTCTTCTGCCTGAACAGTAAGGTCGACGCAGTCAAAGGCAGTACTTGTCCTGCCGTTGACTGCGTCGATTTTCAATTCAGGCAGCCGCACTGCTGCGGGAGGCCTCCTTTCCCGCCGGTCGCTGACCGGCGGTTATGAAAATCAAGTTCTTTCAGAACTTTTAAAATGGATGGGAAGAAAGCGGGAAACAAAACACGGATGGAACAGTCTACTGACCAATAGCACCTCAAAAAAAGAAT
>JAIRLS010000201.1 GCA_031259205.1 Bacteroidales bacterium
ATAACAATATGTGATTTTGACGATTGGCTTTCCGTCCGGTACGCCGGCCGAAAAGCAAATGTAGGCAAATTTTATGACTTTAACACAGCATTACGGAATTTTCAAAGTCTTTTTTTCGAGGCGCAAAGTCGCCAAACTTGCACAACGTTGATTTTCCGGTTTCCGGTTAAATCAGCTAAACCTTTTTTTGAGGCGCTATTGTTCCGGAGGACTGTTCCATCCGTGTTGTTTCCCGCTTTAGTACTGTAAGCGAGAAGGCACGAATGTAGAGGTGAAAGGCTTTCGCCTGTAATGGTCAGAGATGATTGCCATCCGGAAGCATTACATGACATTCCGTCGGAGATTGGTTACATTCTGTATCCATAACATGGATAGCGCTTTTCACACTTTCTCCCCTTCGACTCTTCGCGCTTTCGTGCCAGAGTGGAGGTCAGAGGAATTAAGTTATTTTTCATAGCGCCTCAAAAAAAGATTTAGCCCAAAAATTAGCCGTTTGTGTGCAATTGAGAAATTTCACGTATATTTGTACCCGCAATTCAAAAGAAGCACAACATGAAAGTTTATCAATACAGACAAAAAATGGAAATGGCGATGAAAGAAAGCGACAGTTCCTACGAAACAGCACACAGATATGAAAAAATTCCGACGGAGGTATATGCGAATGCTGACGACGCTACGGTGGAAGTAGCCCAAGATATTGTTGAGGCCATCAAAAAGAAGGCATTGAGAGGCGAGCCTTTTGTTCTTGGTCTGGCGACAGGTTCCACCACATCACTGCTTTATACGGAATTAGTACGCTTGCACAAGGAAGAAAATGTCAGTTTCGGTAATGTACACACATTTAATATTGATGAATACTACCCCATACAGCCCGATGCCCTGCAAAGTCACTATTACTACATGCGGAAACATCTTTTTGAACATCTGGACATCCCGAAGGAAAACATCAATTTTCCCGACGGAACATTGCCTCAGGAACAAGTAACCGGATTCTGTGCTGCCTTTGACCGGAAAATAACCGCTTTGGGCGGCATTGACTGGCTGATTCTGGGGATAGGACGCACGGGACATATCGGTTTCAACGAACCCGGTTCGATGGTCAATTCGCCGACCCGTTTGATTTCGTTGGACACGATCACCCGCGTAGATGCGGCCGCCGACTTTTTCAGCGAGGAATTTGTCCCGCGCCGCGCCATCACGATGGGACTGGGTACCATCCTGGCCGCCAAAAAGATCGTCCTGCTTGCATGGGGTGAAGGGAAATCCCACATTATCCGCGATGCGGTGGAAGGCCCTGTCACCGACAGCGTCCCGACGTCTTACCTTCAGCATCATGCCAATACCAAAGTGGTAGTTGATTTGGCAGCAGCCTCGGAACTTACCCGCATCAAAACACCGTGGCTGGTAGGCGTATGCAACTGGAACGACCGGCTCATCAGGAAAGCGACAGTGTGGTTATGTCAAAAAACCGACAAACCCATCCTGAAACTGACCGACCGCGATTATAACGATAACGGAATGAGCGACCTGACGGCGCGATTTGGCCCGGCAAGCACAATCAATATTCAGGTCTTCAATGACCTGCAACACACTATTTCGGGATGGCCCGGCGGTAAACCCAATGCCGACGACAGCACCCGCCCCGAACGTGCGCTGCCCTACCCGAAAAGAGTAGTCATCTTCAGTCCCCATCCCGACGACGACGTGATCTCTATGGGAGGTACTTTTGCACGACTGGTGCAACAACAGCACGATGTACATGTGGCGTACCAAACGTCAGGCAATATCGCCATCTTTGACGACGATGTGATACGTTTCCTCGATTTCGGCAATCAATTCAGCAAGATCTTTGAATTGGGAGGAATAGATACGCAAAACCTGTATAAAAAATTAGCAAAAGCGCTGGATAACAAAAAACCGGGCGAACCGGACATACCGGAAGTACGGCAGTTAAAAAGCGCCATCCGTCGCAGCGAGGCTATGGCGGCTGTCCGCTACATAGGCGTTCCCGAAGATCACGTTCATTTTCTCAATTTACCCTTCTACGAAACCGGAACAGTGCAAAAAAGCGAACTGAGCGAAACCGACATCAAAATCATCATCAACCTGTTGCAAAAAGTGAAACCCCACCAGATATATGCCGCCGGCGATCTCTCCGATCCGCACGGCACGCACCGCGTCTGCATCAATGCTATTCTGGCCGCCCTGCACGAACTGTGGAACGAAGAATGGCTAAAGGACTGTCGCCTGTGGATGTATCGCGGAGCATGGCAGGAATGGGATCTGGACCAGGTGGACATGGCAGTTCCCTTAAGTCCCGAAGAAGTGTTGATCAAGCGGAAAACCATCTACAAACATACCTCCCAGAACAACGGGCCGGTGTTCCCCGGTAGCGATTCGCGCGAATTTTGGCAACGCGCCGAAGAACGCAACCACGCTACGGCCGTATTGTACGACAAACTCGGAATGGCGGAATACCAAGCTATTGAAGTATTCGTGAAATTCGACCTCAACCAAATCAAATAACCAATGGATACATTTATTATTCGGGAAACAACGGCGAGGGATGTTCCGCTTATTCTTTCGTTTATCAGGGAACTGGCCGATTATGAACACCTGACCGTAACAGCAGACGAAGACCATTTGCAACGATGGCTTTTTGAAGAAAAAAAAGCGGTAGCCCTCATAGGAGAATTTAACGGACAAGCGGTGGGATATGCAATTTATTTCTACAATTTTTCTTCTTTTACAGGACGGGCGGGCATCTATCTGGAAGACGTCTATGTGAAACCCGAATATCGAGGAAAGGGATTCGGCAAGACATTCCTGAAAAAGATAGCCCGCATTGCCGTCGAACAGGGATGTGGCCGCATGGAATGGACATGCCTCGACTGGAATCTCACCAGTATCGACTTCTATACTGCTCTGGGCGCTCAACAGATGAACGAATGGCTCCTTTTCCGTCTGACAGGCGACAAACTGATTCAGGCGGCAGACGCCTGACAAAACCGGCGTCAAATACCGGGCGTTACGGAAAGGTTTTATGCCGTGAAAGGACGGAAAATCAACGGATGGGAGGTGGCCCCATCATTCTTGGCCCTTCGCGCATCATTTCGCGCGGCATACTGTTCCGCTGACTGTCGTCGGACGTGCTGCTCTTGCTGAAGGAATTGAACCGGTACAGGAAACTGAGCATAAAAAACTGTCCGATGATATTGGAACGTACATCCGCTATGTAGTTGTCGGTAGTGGTGCGCGTGTAGCTTGAGTTTTGTTTCAGAATGTCATACACGCTCAACTTGATGGTACCCCGCTGGCTTTTGAATACTTTTTTCGACAAATCTGCCGTCCACAGCGTCATGTCGCGATTGTAACCGTCGTTGTAGCCTCTGTAGAAATGGTAACTGATGTTGCTGGTAATGATGAATCCCAACGGTAAATTAACAAACAAGTCGCCTCCCACACGCTGGTTGTAATAATTGGTTGTCGCCTTGTTTTCCACCGAATACCGGGCGCGATTGTATCCCAGCCGGTACGAACCGGTCAGTTCCAGCCAGTCGTTGCGATAGGTAAGGCGGAAAGTTTCATTGACGGAGGTGTTTTTAGTCATATTCTTTATCAATTCCGCGTTGCTGATGGTGTTGGAATAACTTGCGCTGCTGCCGTAACTTGAGGACAAAGTATTGTTGAACGACAGTTTGGTATTGGCGATGGGAATATTCACCATCACACTGGCATTGGCATTATAAGTGCCGTCCGCATTGACCGGCGTTATCGTTTGCTTGCCGTTGCTGTCGTAAGCAATAGAGTTGACAATACTGTTGGTGGTAGCGCTGAACGATAACGAGGTCAGGAAAGTACGGAGGGTTTCCGCATTGAAATGATTGTAGGAAGCCCGTATGGAATGGAGAAACGAAGGTTTCAACTGTAAATTGCCTGCCTGTTCCGACAGCGGGTTGCTGTTGTCCTTCACGGGTTGCAACTGTTGAATGCTCGGCTGTTGCGCTGTTCCGCGATAATCAAGCCTCAACATTTTCTGGCGAGTGGTGCCGAAGGTGATATTCGCTGACGGGGAAAATTTCCAAAAGGGTTTTGAAAACGAAAGAGTGTCCCACTGGACGCTTTCCATGGCATACTGCTGTACGCCGACGCCCAACGTGTAGTTGTAGTTTTCGCGGCGTGTGTTGAATCGAATATTTCCCTGATGAGTAGTATAGATATTTTCGTATTTACTGGAATAGTCTTCATCTATCGAACGATCGGCAATGTTGGTTGTGATTTTTTCCGCTTCTGTCAGGTTCCGGTTATAGGAATAGGAAAACTCCAGATAGTGATCGTTGCCGACAGGTTCGGTATAGGATGTTCTGACTCCATAATTATAGCTCTGATTTTCGTTGTCGTAAGTCTGGTCAACGATGGAGTCGGAAGGTAACTGGAACTGGTCGAAGGTTCTGTTCCGTTGTTCGTTTTTACCGTCGGCGTCGTTGTTGGTATAGCCGTAGGTAAGATTCACCGACAGCGTGCGTCCTTCCTTGGCGAATTTGTGTCGCCACAGCAACATGCCCGACGTGGACAGGGAGCGGTTATCCGTGCCGGACAGGGCGTTTCCGGAGTTAAGGCTGTCGGTGGCGGTAGTGTACGAACCGTAGTGGTAACGACTGTCGGATTGACCGGAGCCGAAGTTCAGGTTAGGCCTGAACAGCAGGGAATTGTTTTCGTTGATGGTGTAGTCTATTTCCAGATTGATGCGGTGGTTTTGGGATTTCCTGTTCTGAGTCTGGCTCTGGTCATAATAAAATTCGCTCTGTCCGTCCAGATAGTTGGTCTGATGGCTTTCCTGATCGACGAAACTGTTCACCGCGTTGAAATAATAGTTGGCGCCGAGTTTCAGTTTTTGGCCGAAACTGTAGTTGAAATTAGCGCCGCCCGATGTTGTGGTACTGATGCCGCTGTTCCCCGCCGACAAGTTGATACCGCCGAGGCTGTAACTGCCTCCGCCACGACCGCCGCCACCCATACCGCCACCGCCACCGCCCATACCACCGCCGCCACCCATGCGGCGACCACCGCCGCCCATGCTGCTCATCGCGTCGCCCATGAAGTCGGTGAAGCCGATGTTGTTGGTGTTGTTGGTGGACAGGAGTGCGGCAAGTTGCGTGTCGCCGTTGAAATAGCTGACAATGCCGTTGACGTCGTAGCGTTCATCGGTTCCATAGCCTGCCATGAACCTGCCAAACATGCCGTCGCGATTGCCCGGACGCAAGGTCAGATTGATGACCTTCTCGGTGTTGTCGTCTTCAATGCCGGTAAACTGCGCCTGGTCTGATCTCCTGTCCACCACCTGTACCTTGTCAACGATGCCGGCCGGCAGGTTTTTGGTGGCCACTTTCGGATCATCTCCGAAAAACTGTTTCCCATCAACGAATACTTTGGTAATCTGCTGTCCGCCGGAAGTAACGGTTCCGCTTTCATCCACTTCTACGCCCGGCAGTTTCTTCAACAAGTCCTCCACCACATCGCTTTCTTGCGTCTTGTAGGCGGAAGTGTTGAACTCAATGGTGTCCTTCTTCACGATAATCGGGTTGAATTTGGCGGTAATTCGTACCTCGTCCAGCACCATATCCTGTCGCAACAGATTAATGGAACCCAGACTCACCGTACGGGCATTGCCCGACAAACGCAAGGTCTTGATTTCCGTCCTGTAGCCCATATAACTGATAGCCACATGATAATTGCCCGACGCGATCTTCGTAATCTGGAATTTTCCATCCGGATCGCTAACCACGCTCAGAACATAAACGGAATCCGCCGCTCTCATCACCGTCACGCCCGCAGCGTCCAGTCCGCGACGGGAAAGGCTGTCCGTCACCGTTCCGGTAACCGAAAAAACTTCCTGCGCATGCAAACGGTTGCTATTCAACAACAGGAAAATCATCATTGCGCCCGACAGGCATGTATAAAATCTGTACATACTGAATATTATTATAATTAATATTATTATAATTAATCAGACTGCGGGAAACAGAAAAGGTTTATTGAAAAAAAGTATTTTAAGTTTTTTTATGTAAATCGGTCGGTAACATCGACAATATGTTCATGTTCACGTTTCGGCGTGGCGTCCGATTTAGGCGGTAGCGCCGGTTTCGACGACGGAGCGGATATTTCGGCCTTTCGGGGGAAAAGAGAACTGTAGCGGCATTGATGGGACGTTAGAAACCATGACTTCCATGATGATTGCTGCGAGAGCCACTTACCGTTTTTACAATAAAAACATCCAATTGAATATTGGAACGTATGTTTGGCGTTTTGAACCATTCATTATATGCAATTTTACCGTATTCATTCAAAATCATTTCGTTGTTCGTGATTTTCCCGAACAGGCAATGCCGGTTTTGTACGCATATTGTTACAAAATACAATCCTGCCTGCGAATTGAGAATCGGTGTTAGCCAATTCTATCCTTATTATTCGAAATAGAATTTATCATCCTGCCATTTTTCAGGATTATGAATGATGTAATTGGATATATTTAGATATGACTGTTCGTTTCGGATGATGTGTTCGTAATAATTGCGTTGCCAAACGGCGTCAAAAAATCCCAATTCGTGCATTTGTTTTGTTACGGCGGATTTATATCCGCGAATAATCGCCCCGACGGTGTTTGACGACGACCGTAGGGGCGTATCGCATACGCCCGTGTTGCCCATGTTGCCCATGCCCATATTGCCCATGTTGTCCGTGTTGGATGCCTGCGTATTGTCATGGGGCGTATTGTCATGGGGCGTATGCAATACGCCCCTACCGGCGGCATTGTCGGTAATGACGATAATGCCATGTATGTGATTGGGCATTACAATAAAGACATCCAATTGAATATTGGAACGAATATTTGGCGTTTTTAACCATTCATTATATGCAATTTTACCGTATTCGTTCAAAATCATTTCGTTGTTCGTGATTTTCCCGAACAGACAATGCCGGTTTTGTACGCATATTGTTACAAAATACAATCCCGCCTGCGAATAATCGCATCCTTTCAGACGAATACTGCGACGGTGATGGATGTCGGGGTTGTAATGCATTGTTTTTAATTTTCTTCCTGATAATAAATTTTGTAAAACTTACCATTCTCGTCAATGCCTTGTTCGATGAGGGTTCGGTTGCCGTGTGCGTAGATATGGAAATTTGTTATCCCTGAAACAACATGTATAGAAAATTGCATTTTTATATACATATCGTTTTCCATATGCATAGTTAAGGTGATTATTTTATACATGTTGTTTTTCATTGACAGATTCTATTTTTACTTCATTATCAGAACTTTGTATGTCAGAAGCATTCAGAAACAGTTTACACAGCGGCAAATTCAGGTAATAGTTGTTCCGTCCTGATTTTATTTTTTGAAGCAACCCAGCTTCTACTATTTTTTCAAGATATCGAGTTGCGGTAAGTCGTGATACCTGTAGTATTTTCTGTACGAAGGAGATTTTTGTGTAAGGATGCGAAAATAAATTATTTAACAGATCGTGTCTGTAAGATTTTCCAAGTATTGGACGAATTTGATGTTTGAAGTG
>JAIRLS010000324.1 GCA_031259205.1 Bacteroidales bacterium
ACCCTCCGCTGTAATTTTGTCCCATTGAATTTAATATCATGAAAAATTAATGAATATGAACAAACTATTCTATTTTTTACTGTTTACTGCCTGCATCTGTCTGACGACAAACTGTAAGGACGAGTATTTTTACGAAAACAACATTCCTCCCGGACTGGGGAAAAGCATTTACGACTATCTTCAAAACGACGGGAATTACACCAACTACATCCGCCTGATCGACGATTTGGAGTATGCCGAAGTTCTGGCAAAGACCGGAAGCAAAACCCTCTTTGTCGCCGACGACGAAGCTTTCCAACGCTTCTACGAAAACAACGACTGGGGTATAACGCGCTACGAAGACCTCTCGCCGGCTCAGAAAAAGTTGATTATGAATTCATCCATGATCAACAATGCCCTGCTCATCGAAAACCTTTCCACCATCGAAGGACCGGTGGACGGGCAAGCCCTGCGGCGTACTACCGCCCTCTCGGTACTGGACTCACTCACTTTCGAACGGGGAGACGACTTGCCCGCCAATGCCTATTGGGACCGGTTTCGTACAACCGGAATACGTATAGCAAAAGACAATACTTCCGTCCCGATGCTTCATTTTCTGGATGCGCAAATGCGGGCGCACAACATCACTGACGACGACTTTGCCGTGATTTTCAATGGAAAACAACGCGAAAAAAACGATGCTTACATCTATAATATTAAGGTAAAACAACGCGACGTCACCTGTCAGAACGGTTACATCCACATTCTGGAAGAAGTCCTGATACCACCTTCCAATATAGCGGACGTTATCCGGACAACTCCCGAAACGCAACTCTTCAGCTCGTTTCTGGAACGATTCGCCGCCCCTTACTTCAGCGCATCACTCACAGAACAGTACAGCCGCATGGGCGGAACCGATTCCGTCTTTATAAAAGGATACTTTTCCGAACGTAGCGCAACAGTGGGATATAATTCCAATTCAAAAACCTGCAACGACCCCAACGGGAATACGATTGCCAACTTCCTCCCGTTCGATCCCGGATGGAACCGCTACTTCGCAAGCGAAATTGCCGGAACTTTCCAAACCGATATGGCTACCGTTTTCGCCCCTTCCGACGAAGCCCTGAAAAAGTTTTTTGAAACAGGATCCGGACGGGCTTTGCTGGAACGTTACGGCAGCTTGGAGAACGTTCCCAATGAAGTCATAGATAAATTAGTCAAAAACCACATGAAACCCAGTTTCCTTGCGGCTCTCCCCTCGCAGTTTTTTACCGTCACCGACGACGCTCAAGAACAGATGGGAATAGAACGAGCACATGTCGATAAAGTACGAATGGCTTCCAATGGCGTCATCTATATAATGAATACCGTTTATCCGCCCGCTTTATATTCCTCGGTGATGTTCCCGGCAACCATCAACGAAAACATGAAAGTCTTCAACTGGGCGATCGACCAGTTAGAATTTGACGCCTACCTGCTTTCAATGGTTAACTATTACAGTTTCTTCCTCCCGGAAGACAATTTCACCTACATCGTCCCCACATCCTTGAAAAAAGTGCAACCGGAAGCATGGAAATTCCATTACGATTACCAGAAAAATACCGTCTATGCTTCCGTACATCCCTACGACATAAATACGAAACAAATCGGCGACTCGGCAAACGTTGTAACCAATACAAGCTATTTAACAAACCACTTGGAAGACATGCTGGATTATCATATCGTGGTAGGAAATATTGAAGACGGGAAAGAATTTTACCGCACCAAAGGCGGCGGAACGATCCGCATCTCCCGCAACGGAAACGGGATACAGGTAGCCGGAGGCGGCGATATTGAACGGAATACAACGATTAGCGTCAGCGAGGTATACGACCAGACCAAAGAAACCAACGGGCGAGGCAACGGAAAAACCTACGTAGTCGAACAGCCCGTTCAAAGTCCCCTCCGGTCGGTATATGAAATATTATCCACCACAGACGCATTCAAAGAATTTTTTACCCTCCTGCAAGGAGCCGACGATTTGTGGGCCGGCGATGACGTCAGGGCTACCAAGTACAGTATTTTTTACAAAGACGCTTCTGCAGGACTGGACCTGAACGTGCGTTTTCTGAACACCTACCACTATACCCTCTATGTTCCGGAAAACAAAGAAGTACTGGCTGCCATCAATAACGGACTCCCTACATGGGACGACGTGGAAAGAGTTACCGATCAGGACGAACGGGACGCGCTGGCTGAAAAAATCATCCGCTTCCTGCGCTACCACTTTCAGGACAATGCCGTTTATCTCGATAAAACCGCAATTACCGCTTCTTACGAAACCGCAACCCTGAACAACCGGACGGAAACGTTCTATAAACTCTATCTGAAGAGCGAAGGCAACTATTCGTTAGCTGTCAGAACGGAACAGACAAAAAATGAAACCGATGATGCAAAAATCGCCCATGTAAAAACTGCGGATGGACGATTCAACATCATGGCGCGCGATTTCAAGTTCAACACCTCCGATCCGGCAAACGCCACCCAGATCGAAACATCATCCTATATCGTCATTCATCAGATTGACAAATGTTTATACTTTGAATAATAAAAACTTCTTTTAGATTTACTTACACATGAAACAAACGCATGTAAATACACCCGTAAAAATGAATAAAATGACTGTTCATTTTATACTCTGTGCGATAGGGATACTCTGCTGCCTTCAGGCAGCCAATGCACAACAGCCTTCCGGAAACGTAATCATCGGGAATGTCTTCGCCAAATCCGAAGGCGCACTGATCGGCGTATCCGTCAAGGAAGTAGACGCCACCAATCGGGTCATATCCGGTACGGTAACCGACGTTAACGGCGACTTTTCTCTGCGAATAAAAAGCACCGCCAATAAATTGGAAGTAAGCTATCTGGGATTCAGAACCCGCGTGTTCGCGATCGGAACCCGGAAAAATTTCTCTATTGAAATGAAAGAAGACGAAAAAACATTGGACGAAGTCGTCGTTACCGCTAAAAAACGGGTCAATACCGGAACAATGAGTATCCCGGAACGGGAAGCTTCCATGGCAATGCAAACACTCAAAGCCAACTTCAGTGATATTTCGGTAGCCTCTATCGACGAAGCTTTGCAGGGACAGATTGCCGGACTGGACATTGTTGCCAACTCCGGCGACGTTGGTTCCGGATCGGCCATGCGCCTGCGGGGAACATCATCCATCAATGCCAATGTTACCCCCTTAATTGTGGTCAACGACCTGATATACGAAGCGCCCGACGCCGACAATTTCGATTTTGCGAACGCCAATAACGAAAATTTCGCCAATCTTTTATCAATCAATGTAGACGACATCGAAAGCATCAGTGTAATGAAAGACGGCGCCGCTACTGCCCGCTGGGGATCACGAGGCGCAAACGGCGTTATATCTCTCCGGACAAAGAAGGGAACAAAAGGAAAACCGCGTCTGCAATACACTTACCGTTTATCCGAAAAAAGGCAGCCCGAAGGAATGAAAATGTTGAACGGCGACGAATACACCATGTTCATGAAAGAAGCCTATTTCAATCCTCGCCAAAGCGACGTCGCTTCCAATATTAAGGAATTTAATTACATACAGAGCGACGCCGAATTTCCCGACTGGCGGATGTACGACAACAACACCGACTGGGTAGACGCCGTAAAAACAACGGGAATCACCAACGACCACTACCTCACCCTCAGCGGAGGAGGCGACAGAGCCACCTTTTACCTGTCGGGTGGATACTACAATGAAAAGGGAAGCATCATCGGACAGAACCTAAACCGCTATACATCCCGCATGGATTTGAATTACTATGTTTCCGACCGTATTTTGTTTGAATCGGAAATGGCATTTACCTATACCGATCAGGATAAAAACTACGACAAATTACTGGAAATAGCATACAAGAAAATGCCGAACTTGGGTATTTACTACGAAGACACAAACGGCAACTCTACCGGACAATATTATGCCCTGCCGCAAAGTTTATCTTCGCAATTAGACGACCAGAAAGACTTGCGGAATCCGGTCGCTTCCGCCCGACTGATTAAAAATAATGTGAAAAACTACCGTCTGAAACCGGTTTTCCGTTTACGCTACGACTTATTGCCGCGCAAAGAAAAACAGATGTTGCAACTGAGAGGTCTGGTCGAATTCGACATCAACAACAGCAGCAGTTACGCTTTCATCCCCAAAGAACTAAGCACCGAAATATGGACAGCCGAAGCGATTAACAAAGCAGACTATGGAGACAATAAAAGCCACAGTACGCTCGGACGCTTCGAACTGGAATGGATGCCCGAATTCAACAACGATAAACATTCGCTGATCATGCTGGGATTAGCGGAAATGAACGGAGGTACAAAGACATGGCAATCCGAAGCATCCTATGGATTGCCGGGAGGAGTAAGCAGTCCCACCACCGGTTCTTACGTATCCGGGATGGGGAGCGGAAGCAGCTACTGGCGCGGAATGTACGCCCTCTTCTCTTCGCATTACTCCTATCAGTCGAAATACAACATGGACTTTGTATTACGCTACGAAGGAAGCTCCCGGTTCGGCCGCAACAGGAGATTCGGCACTTTTGGCGGCGTATCTTTCCGTTGGAACGTCATTGATGAAGCATTTATGCGTCCCGTGCAGAATTGGATGAGTATGCTGGCCTTGCGTTTCAGTACCGGGCTAAACGGAACGCCGCCGACCGAAGACTATCTCCATTTCAGCCGTTACGAATCATGGAGCAATTACTTGGGCGATGCGACTATACGACCGGTCAGTATTCGCTTGGACGACCTCCGGTGGGAAAAAACGCGGGACATAAATGCCGGTTTGAACTTGGGATTTTTCGACGACCTGTTTACGCTGGATTTCAATTATTACGACAAAAAAACATCCGACCTGTTGCAGAAAGATGTTTCCATTCCCTCATCATCCGGTTTTACCATTTACGAATGGCAAAATGTCGGTACGGTACGAAATCAGGGATGGGAACTTTATCTCTACCTGAACCGGATTATAAAAGCAGGCAAGTTTCATGTCGATTTCAACCTGAATTTTGCCAACAACCGCAATACGGTACTCGACCTGAGCGATATTGTTTTGAGCAAATACAATGGCGATTACAATTTCGGTAACGGAGAATATATGTCGCGACTGCAATTGGGCAATTCGCTCGGATCGGTTTACGGCTTCCGTTACAAGGGCGTTTACCAGTACAGCATCGACAATCCCGATTTGGTAGCAAGCGGTTACACACTGGGTTCCGCGCCGGTTGCCCGCGACGCCTCCGGAAACATCATTTACGACGCCTCCGGAAATCCGGTTCCTGTGTATTTTGCTTACGGAACAACCAATCAACTGACATTTCAGGGAGGCGACGCCATTTATGAAGACATCAACCACGACGGAAATATCAACGAACTGGACATTGTTTATCTGGGAAACTCCTATCCGAAATTCAATGGCGGGATGGGCATTAAATTTACCTACGACCGTTTTTCCGTAAACATTTATTCCGTATTCCGCTACGGAAACAAAATTGTAAACACCGCCCGGATGAACGCCGAAAGCATGATCAACAACAATAATCAAAGCCGAGCCGTCAACTGGCGCTGGCGAAAGGAAGGCGACCTGACAGACATACCGAGGGCATGGAATGCCAATGCCGTAGCGAACACTTCAACACCTGTTGCCCGGAACTTTCTGGGAAGCGACCGTTACATCGAAGACGGCTCCTTCTGGCGCATCAATCAACTCTCGTTTAACTACGCGCTGCCAAACCAATGGCTGTCGAAACTGTCCGTTGCTTCCGCATCCATGTTTCTGACTGTTTACAATTTGTATTGCTTTACCAATTATTCGGGCGTAGACCCGGAAGTCGGATACGGCAGCTGGGGTATAAGCACCGACAATAATCAAACGCCGCGTGCACAATCGTTTACCGCCGGATTATCCCTGCGATTTTAAAAATTAAAAATTTAAAGACATGAATAGAATATCATCAAAAATAACTGGAGCGATTAAGCGCTCTCAACTTTTCCTCCTCTTTGCTTGCTGCCTTATTGTTCCGGCATTGACGACATGTTCCGATTACTTGGACGCACGTCCGGAAAATCAGATACTGCTGGACGAATTTTGGCTAAAGGAATCCGATGTGGAAGCTACCGTACTTGCCTGTTACAGAGCCATGCAGGAAGACGGTTTTATATGGAGGGTAATTACTTGGGGCGAACTGCGTTCCGACAACGTCATCACTTCCCAAAATGCAGACGACAACGAACGCGAAGTAAGCAATGCCAATATTCTGGCTACAAACGGACTTTGCCAATGGGCGGCGTTTTATCTGGTTATCAACTATTGCAATACCGTTTTGCAATACGCGCCCGAAGTAGTAGAAAAAGACCCCGACTTCACTACCGCCGATTTACAGGCAAAATCAGCCGAAGCGCTGGCTATTCGCGCTTTGTGCTATTTTTATCTGGTTCGAACCTTCCGCGACATTCCCGTACCGCCGGAGGCAACGATCAGCGACCGGCAGGTCTTGCAAATTCCGCAATCGCATCCCGATACGGTTTTGGCAAATATTACAAACGATTTGTTGCAGGCAGAACAGTGGGCTTTATCCGAATACATGAAAGACAGCAAAGGACGGATGACTAAAGACGCTATCCGGGCTATTTTAGCCGACGTATATCTCTGGCGGGGAAAATATACCGAATGTATCGACTATTGCGATAAATTAATCAACGCCACCCTCGCCACAACCGAACTGTCGGTAACAACCCCTAAATACCGGCTGGAAGAAGAAATGTCTTCCATGTTGATTTTTGAAGAAGGCAATTCTTCCGAAAGTATTTTTGAACTCCAGTTCAGTACCGAAAAATACAACGAAGGCGTGGGAAAACTCTACGGAAGGGCTTCGGACATCAACGGACAGTTGGCGGCGACGGTTGCATACGCCGAAGGCGAAGACGTTTTCCCGGCTACGGACGAACGCAAAGCCGATTTTATCATCACCACGAAAACGGAAGGCGGAACATACCCGATATTCAAATACTTGGGTTACCGGATGGGAATCGGAACGAACAATATGTATCTATACAAATCAACTACCGCCAACTGGATTTTTTACCGCATTACGGATGTCATGCTGATGAAAGCCGAAGCGCTGGTACAGTTGAACCGTTCGGACGACGACCTGAAAGAAGCCCTCCATATTGTTAATACAACCTATATGCGCGCAAACCCCACTTTACTCGAATCTGATACCTTGGCTTTCGCAAATTACAGCAATCCCAATGCAATGGAACGGTTGCTCTTGCTGGAACGGCAACGGGAACTGATGTTTGAAGGAAAACGCTGGTTTGATCTGGTCAGACATTCGATACGGAAAAATTCATCGGAAGATCTGGTCAATTACCTGATGAATAAATATACCTCCAACCTGAGTACAATCGCCGCCAAGCTTTCGGTACTGAATGCCCTCTACCTGCCTATTCACACCGACGAATTGAAAGTCAATCCGCTTTTAGAACAAAATCCCTATTATAAAACATCATCTAATATTGAAAAATAATAAAATACAGATACAAATGAAAACGCATAAGAATACAGCAATGTTGAATTTACTGAAAAAGACCAGAGGACTCCTGTTATTGCTCTTTTTCGCACACGCCTGTTACGACAGCGACGACGTCGGCGGGAATTTCTATACCTTCACCGGGGAAACGATCGGCAGTTATATCGACGCTTTTCCCGAAACGTATGGCGAATTTGGGAAAGCGGTAGAAACAGCCGGCTTAACCAACCTGCTGAAAACCTACAACAAATACACCTGCTTTCTGCCCACCAATACGGCTATGCAAACTTGGTACGAAACGCTGGATGCCGCCTCGCTGGAAGTGTTGTCGGATTCTGCCGTCAAGTACATGGTTTACAGCCATTTGATACCCGACAAAACCTACCTGAGTACCGATTTTGTCGAAGGCGCTCTCGCCGCTACCAACATGAATTCCCGTTATCTCGTAATCGGTTACCGCCCGCAAGCGGAAATCGTACATATCCTGATTAATTCCAACTCGATGATTATCGAAAAAGACGTCGAAGTGGAAAACGGAGTGATTCATTCGATCGACAGGGTGCTAACGCCTTCTACGGCGGCAATATCAACCCTGCTGAGCAACGACCCGCGACTCAGCCTTTTTGCGGAAGCTCTGGAGATAACCGGTTTAGCCGACTCGTTGCAACAACTGAGGGACGAAACCTACGTGCCGGTTGCAAATCCCTTATCCATCGACAACACTACCGTTTGCCGCAGTCCCAAAGAACGGAAAATCGGTTACACGATTTTTGTTGAATCCGATGAAGTACTGGCGAACCATAACATTCATACGCTGGACGATTTGAAACAATATGCCGCCTCG
Organism: Bacteroidales bacterium; assembly: GCA_031259205.1. GTDB lineage: Bacteria > Bacteroidota > Bacteroidia > Bacteroidales > UBA4181 > JAIRLS01. The sequence continues at coordinate 8,414 of JAIRLS010000324.1, forward strand.
GTATACGATGCCGTTTATCCCGATGACGCTTCGCTTGCCGATCCGGCCGACCGCCGCAACAGCCTCAACCGCTTTGTCGCCTATCACCTGATCGACAAAACGGTGCATTATAACAACTTTTTCTACAAAGCAAACATGGCGGAAAACGTAACACTCTACGAATTTATGGAAACATTTTGTCCCAATACGATATTCAAAGTTTCCAACGAAACGGGGGGAGTCGTTATCAACAGCGATCCTGTCCGCAATGTAAGTGGCGTAACCGTACTCCCGGTCGAATCGGGATACGAACAGGATACCGACAACGGCGTCTATCATCTGATAAATGATATCTTAGTGTACAACGATAAAGTAAAAACCATGCTCTTGAATACCCGTATCCGCATTGATGCCGCAAGCCTGCATCCCGAACTGATGACAAACGGCATCCGCTATGAAAATGGCGACAATCCGGCGGGAGTAACCGGGGCGGAGAATTATTACAATATCCCGGACGGTTACCTGAAAAATGTTGAATTTTCTTCTTCGAACACCAACCTCTATTATTTGCAGGGAAATAAAAGCGCCAACAACTATTGGATGAATTATCAAGCCGACGAAATGATGGCGACCGGTCAGTTTGACTTTACGATGCGCTTCCCGCCCGTACCTGCCGGAACGTATGAAATCCGTTTCGGTTATACGGCGAACGGAGCGCGAGGAATCCTCCAGTTCTATGTGGACGGAACCCCTCAAGGCATTCCCCTCAATATGAAAATCGGCGCGGCAGATGCCAGAATCGGCTGGGTAAGTGACGCAAGTACCTTGGATGATGGCATTGAAAACGATAAAATGATGCGCAACCGCGGATATATGAAAGGAGGAACTTCTTATATGGGTGGCGATGTTTCCGCTCGTGGCAGGGAGAATGCTCTAAGGCGAATTATTTGTACGGAATCGTGGGACTACGACGGACCGCATTACCTGCGTTTCAAATCCGTAGCCGAAGACACACAGTATCAGTTTATGATCGATTATTTTGAATTTGTTCCCAAAAACGTGTATGAAAAACCCGACGGAACACCGGAAGACCGGAATTAATTAAGAATTAAGAATTAAGAATTAAGAATTATGAATAAAACAGTATTAAAGGTTCCTGAAATCATTAAACGTCTCAAGGTTTTTATCCTCGCAGGCACGCTTCTTGCAACGGCTTGCTCCGACGAAGCCTACGATCGCCATTATCAAGCAGATCCGGCACTTGTTGCCGAAAACAACCTTTGGACAACCATTGAAGCCATGCCCGAATTAAGCCGGTTTGCAGGCTTCCTGAAAAACCACGGATACGATCAACTGTTGTCACAGACACAGGCTTACACGGTTTTTGCACCCAACAACGACGCTTTAGCCGCATTGGATACAAGCAATATGGACGTCCTGTCCGAACTGATCGAAAACCATATTGCCCGCTTTATCCGCCCGGCTTCCGGCAGTGCGGCTGATCCGGTGGCTATGTTAAACGGAAAATGGATCGACTTCGTCAAACAGGGCGATAACTATTATTTCGGATCGGCACCTTTTACTGTTCCGGCTAAAAGCGTTATGGCTTCCAATGGTATTGTACACCTCTTGGACGCCTACGAATCCTTTTTCCCGAATATATGGGAATACTTGGCAAAAGGCGCCGGATTGGATTCGATCAAAAACTACCTCTATGCTTTCGACGAAATTGTCTTTGTTCCCGAAAGAAGTGTACCGGGAAGCATCGTGGATGGACAGCAAACCTATCTGGATTCGGTCTTTGTCAATTCCAACGCGAGATTGAGCCGGCTGGGATACATCAACCGCGAAGACAGCTCGTATATAATGCTCGTCCCGAACAATCAGGCATGGACGGAAGCATACAACCGCATCAAAGACTATTACGTCTATTACAACAAAAACGCGCAGATAGCCGATTCCCTGCAACGGGCAAATACCGCTTACGCCCTCGTACAGGATTTGTTTTTCAGCAATACCCTGCAAACATCCCCGCAGGATTCGCTGATTTCCACTTCCAGCCATACGTTTTACAAGCCGCAATACCTCTTCGACGGAGCCGAACCGGTTACAACAAGCAACGGAACGGCTTATATTACCGATCAACTGAAATTGAATGCATGGGAATCGTGGCACGAGCCGATTATCGTGGAAGCCGAACGGACGCTCGGACGCGAAAATACCGTGTCAACGCCTTCCGTACAGAGAGTTACAGACTTGTCGCTCGGCATTTCCGGCGGAAGGTACCTGAAGTTGGAACCGACTACTTCATCCGGCAATCCAACGGTTACCTTCGATATACCGAACACCTTATCGGCGAGTTACAATATCTATTGCGTATTTGTCTCCGAAAAAGCGATCAATCCGAACGCACAGGGATTGAAACCTTGTCAGGTGTATTTCAGTCTCAGCTACATGGACGATGCCGGGAAAATCGTTACCGACAGATTTCCTGCTTCAGGAAAGATCAATACAAAACCGGAACAGATAGATACCATTCCGGTCGTATCCGGTTTCAAATTCCCCACGACAAATTACGGCGAAAAAGATGCTAACGGAGAATCGGTCACATACGTTACCCTGAAAGTGGTAAGCAATGTCGATCGCAAGGAAACCACCGAGTATTCCCGCGTATTATTATTGGACTGCATCCTCATGGAACCCCAAAAACAATAAATAATAAAAGATATGAAACAGTCATGTTTAACAAACACACAAGAGCATGTAAATGGCTATTCGTTTACTCGTCAACTTATTTACTTGTCACTCGTCACTCGGCCATTCATCGTTCACCGCTTATCGTTTACCGTTATATTCTTCCTGTTTTGTTTTCTCCCGCTGGGGGCGCAGGAGAGCAGGGAAGCCGATTCCGTTACCATCAAGAAAAGCGAGCCGGCGATTCCCCTGATCACCGTAAAAGGATATATCCGCGATGCTGTGACCCAATCGCCCTTACTGGGAGCGAAAGTACAAAGCAAGGATCAACTTTATTCGGCGATGACGGATGAAAACGGATTTTTCACGATTCAGATTCCCGGATACCTGCGGCAACTCTGTTTCTCCGCGCCGGATTATTCGGAACGGGAATACCCTTTGCAAAGCAGAGCCGAAATAGAAGCTGCGCTTTACCGCCGCTTGCCGCCGTTGCGCAACCTCTCCGCCCTGACCGCCGACGCGGAAATACAATCCCTGTTGGGAGGAGACGTCAGGGCAATTACCCATTCGGGCGCTCCCGCTATCGGCGCATCGCTGTTTATCCGCGGATATAATTCGCTGAACATAAACTCGCAACCCTTAATTGTGCTGGACGGGATGATTTTTGACAATCAATATTCCCGGACTTCCCTTCACGACGGTTTTATCCTGAATCCCCTCTCAAACATCAGTACGGACGATATCGAAAGCATCCGGGTGCTCAAGGACGGAACTTCCCTTTACGGCGCAAAAGGAGGAAACGGCGTTTTATTGATCAATACAAAAAGAGGAAAAGACCCGGTAACGAAAATTACCCTTTCCGCGTTGACCGGATACAACGAACGTCCCGAAACGATGCCGCTGCTGGACGCCGGACAGTTTCGCATTTACCTGAGCGATATACTCAAAGACTACGTCAACGATCCCGCTTACCTGTCTTCTCTGCCGTTTTTGAACGATAATCCATTGTATTACGATTATTTGCGTTATCACAACAACAACGACTGGAGTAACGATGTTTACCGAAACAGCATCACGCAATCCTACAACGTAGGTGTAAGCGGAGGCGACGACGTGGCGCTTTATCATTTGTCGCTGGGATATACAAACGCCAACAGTACGCTGAAAGCCAACGATTTTACGCGCTTTAACGCCCGTTTCAATTCCGATATCGATTTATCGACGCGGTTCCGCATCTCTTTCGACCTTTCCTATTCCCAAACCGACCGCAACCTCCGCGACGACGGTTTCACCGAAACGGGAGATGTAATTACCGCGCCTTCCGTGCTGGCATTGATTAAAGCGCCGCTGCTCATACCTTACGAATATTCCACTTCGGGACGCATTACTTCCGACTTGTCCGATTCCGATTTCACGGACATTAGCAACCCGGTAGCCATTATCGAAAAAGGACTTGGCGAAAGTTCGCAAAACTATCTGACTTTAACCATTCATCCGTCCTTTCGCTTTACCGATGCGCTGAAACTCTCCGGATCGTTCAACTATTCGTTACACAGCCTGTTTGAGAAATATTTCCGTCCCGATGCCGGAGTTGCCGAAATTTATCTGTCGGACGAAGGCGGCACTTCGAGCAATTATGTAAAAGGACAGAACGCCAAACAAATATCGCTGGCTACCAACCTGTATTTGAATTGGGAAAAGCGGTTCTCTATACACACATTTGATCTGACGGGAGGCGCTCGCTTTCTTTCCGATTCGTACAAAGGCGAATATGGCTCCGGTCATAATACGGGTACCGACCTGAATCACAACTTGAGCGGTTCGCTGGCATACCGGAAAACGACCGGTTACGACGATACATGGCGTTCGCTCTCATGGTATGCCAATGCCGGCTACAGCCTTTACGACAAGTATACGCTTTCGGCTACCGTTTCGGCAGACGCTTCTTCGCGTTTCGGGAAAGACGCCGACCTGCCGGAAATCGGAGGCGTGCGCTGGGGAATTTTTCCTTCCGTAAATGCCGACTGGTTGCTTTCGTCCGAAAACTTCATGAAAAGTTTACCCTTTGTCGACCTTTTGAAACTGAGGCTGAGTTACGGACTTTCGGGAAACGATAATATTCCGGCTACAAATGTGCTGACGTATTTCAGTTCCATTCGCTACATCAACGAATATACAGGGAAAACGCTGGTTAACATCGGTAACACTTCCCTGAAAATGGAAACGGTTGAAAAAAAGAGTCTGGGAATGGATTTGAACCTGCTTGATAACCGACTGTCTGTTTCTGCCGACGTCTATCATCACGTTACCTCCGACTTGCTGACCTTGAAACAATTCAACTACGTTGCCGGAAAAGATAGCTACTGGTCTAACGGAGGAAAGCTGGAAAATAAGGGTTACGAAATCACGGTAAATACGAAACCGCTCGCTCTGCGCAATTTACAGTGGGAACTGGGCGGAAGTCTGGCGCATTACAAAAACAGGATACTGGAATTGCCCGATGGCGATTACGTGACCTCTATTTACGGTGGCGAAGTCAAAACGTCGATAGGACAACCGGCAGGCTTGTTTTACGGATATCAAACCGAAGGCGTTTTTGCAACTTCCCGGCAAGCAAGCGATGCGGATTTGAAAATCCTCAGTTACACAGGGATTGATTATATCCCTTTTGCGGCGGGCGACGTTCATTTTTCCGATTTACATCCGGACGGTATCATCAACGAAAAAGATAAAACCGTTATCGGCGATCCCAATCCCGACTTTACCGGTTCGTTCAATACGCGGATTTCCTACAAAAATCTGTCGATAAGCGCATTGTTTACTTTCTCCTACGGAAACGACGTTTATAATTACGTCCGTTCCCAAATGGAAGCCGGAAGCGGAATCTACAACCAGTCGTCCGCCCTGCAAAACCGCTGGATGAACGAAGGCCAGCTCACTTCCATTCCACGGAGCGCTTACGGAGACCCGATGGGCAACGCCCGCTTCTCCGACCGCTGGATAGAAGACGGTTCCTACCTGCGTTTCAAATCCCTCTCGCTGGCTTATGAAGTGCCGCTCAACTGGATGTTCCTCTCCGGATTTACAATCTGGGCTTCCGCTAATAATCTGTGGACTTATTCAAAATACTTGGGCGCCGATCCGGAATTTTCGATCAGCAACTCCATTTTGTATCAGGGAATTGATGCCGGGTTATTGTCGCAAGGCAGAAGCTATTTTGTTGGATTGAAATTAAATCTTTAGTATGAACGAACGCTCGAAATGTGAAAGGCACGTATTTTATACGTCCAGAAGGATGAAAATAAGGGAATTGAGAGCCGGATTCGCTACGATGAGTTTTTTAGTTTTTAGTTTTTAACTTTTAGTTTTTAGTTTATTTTCTTATGAAACGATTAAAATATTTTTTTGGTTTTTTATCTTTTGTCATTTGTTTCTCTTCCTGTGAAGACATGCTGACCGTCGATTCGGAGCGTTACACAACGGTTGAGGAGAACGGCTTGACCTCCCCGAACGATTCCGTATCGTCTATTCTGGGTTTACTGAGAGGATTGCAGGAAATCGGCGACCGGTATATGCTTTTGGGCGAGATACGGGCGGATTTGCTGGATGTAACGCCCTATACGCCGGCTGCTATTCGCGAGTTGAGCGATTTCACCATAAGCGAAACGAACGCTTACTGCAATCCCCGCAATTATTACGACATTATCAACAATTGCAATTATTTCATCAGCCGGACAAGCGATGAAAGCAGTCCTCTGGAAAAAGAAAACGCTCTGGTGCATGCCATACGCGCATGGACCTATATGCAAGTCGTTTTCAACTGGGGGAAAGCCGCCTATTTTACCGAACCGCTTCTGTCGGTAGAAGATACGGAAAAGGATTTCCCGGTCTATTCGATTGATGAAATGCTGGATGTCCTGATTACGGATCTGGAACCGTTTTCCGAAGCGGTATTTCCCGACTACGGAACCGTTTACGATTTCAGGAGCAGTGAGTTATTTTTCCCGGTAAAAGTGCTCTTGGCCGACCTGTATCTGTGGCGGGGTGCAACGACGGACGATTATGAGAAAGCGGCAACGTATTATGCGGAATACATCGACAGCAAAACGACAGGCGGCGGCGGAGGAATGGGAATGGCTAATAACCCGTCCATCGCGTGGAGTTACGAGAATTTCCTCAATCAGCGCTTTGAGATGCCTAATAATAATTCGTGGTCGTCTGTCACCACAGCTTCATCGTCGGGAAACAGCGAATTGATTACGGCGATTCAAATGGCAACCGACGCTTCGCAGGGAAAAATGAAGCAGAGCTATCTTATCGAACTTGGAATATCCGAAGTCGCCAATGCTTTATGGGACGACCAAAGTTATGTGCTGCACTATATTACGTCTACTACTACGACCAACTATTACACAACGGGCGATTTGAGAAAACAGGGAAACATCTACGGCACTGTCATCATCGTAAGCGAAGGCAATGAGGAACAGCAATTTCCGCTTTTGTATAAACTGTACGGGTCGAATCACATCCTGATTTACCGCCTCGGACTGATTTATTTACGTTATGCCGAGGCCGTGAACCGGGCCGGCAAGCCGCATACCGCTTTTGCCGTCCTGAAATACGGGCTGGGGCCGGAAACATTCATGGATGAAACAAGAATACCGCGCGAAGAATTGGCGGATGCAAAGCCTTATATCACGGTTTTTAATGGACAGAAATATGCAAATGCGCAGGGAATCCATGCCCGCGGCTGCGGCGATGCGGCGTATGATATGTATTACGTTATCGGGAAAAACGGCAGCGAAACGCTTGCTACTCATGCCGATACAATACAGTGGGTCGAAGACGCCATCTGCACCGAGCTGGCGCTGGAAACCTCTTTCGAAGGCAACCGCTTTCAGGACTTGGTACGCATGGCGCTGCGAAGAAACGACCCGTCGTTTCTGGCAAAACAAATTGCCGCAAAACATGAAAACGATTACGACAGGATATACAACCTGTTGCAGGATACAAAAAACTGGTTTTTACCGGAGCAGTGAGTTTTTACATCTGCAAATTACACGAATTTCATTGGGTTTTTCGCGCAGTTCACAGACAAACTATAATTCAATTTAATTTATTTTATTTATGAAACAGAAAAAGTTTTTTTTAGGAATCATCCTTGCGTTCTGCACATTTATCGGCGGATACGCGCAATCGGATGTGACGAATCTTGTATTGAAGAATGCAAGTTTTGATGAGGGTATTAATTTTACGAAAGACGGAGAAGTCGTTCATTGGCGAACTTCAGCCAACGACGATGCGGTCAATTGGGGGATGCATTCGTTGGAAGGTTGGGAGCCATACATAACGGAAAACCCGACCGGTTGCGGCGCAACTTTTGAGTTTGGCACCGAGTCGATGATAAACTCGGTAACGCCGCCGCCCACTGCTTACGACGGAACAACTAACGGAGGAGCGCTTGGCTTTTCCGCCGGATGGGGTACGGAAGTAGGTTATACGCAAAATGTAATCTTGCCGGCAGGCAGTTATACCATAACCTATGTTTTTTATAATATGAACGCGTCCGCGGACGGAGGGACGAGTCTGGCCGGTTGGATCCCCGACGAAGGCGATGCGGCGCTATCCTCCGTAGCTTCTTTTCTACAGGGTTCATGGGAATCGGATGAAATCAGTTTTGAATTAGCAGCAAACACTGCCGGTAAAATCCGCGTGGGACTGGCCTCTATTGCGGGAAGTGGTTCGGGAGCCGTAGCAAAACTGTTTATCGACTATATTAAACTGACGTGTAACTACATTGATAAAACCCAATTATCGGCGCTTATTACAGAAGGCGAAACGCTGTACGGCAACGGTTCGGGAACGAAAGCGCCGGAATTGCTGACCGCTTTAAACGCCGTCAAGGCCGTATTAAGTCAGGAAGCTACCTCGGCAACGCTGATCAATGCTGCGGTAAGTTTGGGATATGCCGTGTCGCAATACAAAATTCAAGCCGAAAAAGAGGAGGCATTCGCTCAATCAAAAGCGGAACTGGAAGAATTGTTGGATCAGGCAGATGAGTTGACTCTAAATCATAATTCGAATGTTTATTCCCAAGCGGCGTACTTGGCGCTGGAAAATATTCTTACTGATGCTTGGAACGCTTATGATGACGATGAACTCACTTTCGACAATATTGCCGACTATGTGAGCCGTTTACGTTTGGCGATTGAGAATTACCTCGCTTCCGCTTCGGGCTTGAAAATCAACTACACCTTCGACAACGTTACCGGTAATACTGTCGCCAATGCCGCCGGCGAGGAATACAGCGGAACATTATACAACGAAGCGTCGGTTATCCCGATGGGCAAATACAAGGTATTAAGTTTAGGAAACGGTACCGGTTACTTGGATATGAGCACAAAAGCAGGGAATATCGTTTCTTCTATGGAAAATTATACGGTTTCCGTTTATTATCGGGTAGATAAAAATGCTTCGCTTAGCGGCAACGGTTATTTCCTTTGGGCATTTTCCGAATTAGCTGTTAACAGTGCAACGGCGGGTCCGTATCTTGCTTACCGCTTGAATGCGCAACTGTTTTCGCTTTCAACCGGCGGTTGGAATAATGGAAACGAGATAGCAGTAGATGAAGCCGCCACAAAGGATGTTTGGCAACACGTTCTCTATCGCCAGACAGGGAATATCGGCGAATTGTACATCGACGGGCAGCTGATTGGAACAAATGACGCAGTTCCTATTCCCAGCGCTACGTTCACCACGCCTCCGCTTTACAACTGGATTGGACGCGCTCCGTTCAACGGTGATAATTACCTGAAAAATACATTGGTATATGATTTCCGCTTCTACAATCAAGCCGTAGACGATGACCAAATCACCGAATGGGCGGCGCTGGTTTCCGACTTGGAAAATGAATACAATTACGGTACGAAAGGCGATTTTTCGCAGTTAATCGCGCTGATTGCCGAATATCGTGCTGTTTTGGCAAGTATTACTGTCGGCGAGAACCCCGGACAATATCCGCAAGCCGCCGTATGGGAAATGGAAGATGCGCTTAGTCCGGCAGAGGCGCTTGTAACTGAAAACAAAGCGTCGCAATTTGTGATCGATGCACAGATTGTCGACCTGAAAACCGCTTACACTACGCTTTTAGCCGCTATTATTCCCGAAAGCAATACAATCGCTACCGGCGAATATTATATCAACCTGAACGGCTTGTATATAAACAATCCGGGCAAAAGCGTTCTTGCCAATGGCGTTGATCTGTCGGTAGCCAACTCCGGTTTGCAGTCGGCACGGAACATTCTGGACGAAAGCCAGATTTACAACGTTTCCAAGGAAGCCGTAGACGCCGCGGATCCCGAAATTTTCCGTTACTCCATTTCCAGTACGGTCAATGAAGCCGACAGTATCGACGATCCATATCCTTATCGTTGCATGACCGACTGGACAAGGTACGAAAAACTGGCTTTGAACCTGAATTGGTGGACGTTCGATATCTCCTACAACCCAACGGTAGAGGCTTACTCCATTTATTGCGGTGGCGACGGTACGGCAAGAGGTTACTGGCGTTATATCGAAGCCGATCAGCGATTAACGAATCAAAACGGCGTAACGGCTGTACCGAGTTATATATTCAATTTCATTTCGGTAAAAACCGTATTCGACGAAGAAGTAGCCAATGGACGCGCCGTATTGAACGAAGCAGTCGTAGGCACGGCAGACGACGAATATAGTCAAAGCGTATATGATGCGTTCAGCGCAGCTCAGGCAACGGCCGAGGCCGTAACCGACGAAGAGTTTACGAAAGAAGATTTGTTTGAATATGCGGCAGCACGGAAACTGTTTGTCCGGAACGACGGAAGCAGCGCCTTCTCCGCTATCGTCAAAGTGCAGCCGGCACGGTCGGAAGTAAGCATCAGCGGCGGCGACAAACAGATCCACATCGTAACCGGCAAATCCGCACGGCTTGCCGTTTATACCCTGACGGGAGCGATGGTCGCTCAACGGCTTTTGTCTTCCGGCGAAACGATTGTACCGGTTAATCCCGGCTTATACATCGTGAAAGTATCGGGACAAACAACAACCGCGAATAAGGTTATTGTCAGGTAAGTTTTTTGTCCACGAATTGCACGAAATAACAAGGGGAAATACGCTTTATCTGAGGTTGTTTTGTTGAGAAAATGAGGGGGAAATGAGCTACCTTGTCTTCGTGTAATTCGTGGACAATAAAAACATATAATTTGAGGAAAAATTAATAACGCAAAAATGAAAAAAACAATAATTCTTTTAATGCTCATCTTCATGGTGAGCGGCCGCGGTTTGCAGGCGCAGGGTTTTATTCATCCCGGAGCGTTGCATACGCAAGCCGATTTCGACCGTGTGAAAGCGCTGATTGCAGCCAACGACGCAACGGTTGTTCAGGCTTACAACCGATTAAAAAACAACGAGTATGCGCAATCGACCGTCACTACCTACGCGGTGGAACGGATTGTGCGCGGCGGCGGTAGCGGCGAAAACTACATGAACGCGGCCCGCGGCGGCGCCATGGCTTATCAAAACGCCTTGCGCTGGAAAATCAGCGGGGAGGTTGCTCATGCTGACAAAGCCATTCAAGTATTGAATGCATGGGCAAATACGTGTAAAAGTGTCGGCGGCGATACCAATCAATCACTGGCTGCCGGTTTGTACGGTTACGCCTTTGCCAATGCCGCCGAACTGATGCGCGATTACGAAGGATGGCGACCGGCCGATTTCAAAAAATTCAAGGAATGGATGCTCACTGTCTGGTATCCGCGTTGCATTGATTTTCTTCGCCGCAGGCACGATACATGGTCGCAGGGAACGCCCGGACATTACTGGTCGAACTGGGGACTTTGCAATACGGTGGCTGTGATGAGCATCGGCATCTTGTGCGACGACGTGTTTATTTACAATCAGGGACTGTCTTATTATAAGCATGACCAAGTCGGCAATTATACCGGCGACCAAACTTCGCCGATCGACAATCGCGGATTGACCGAATTTTTGGGTAATCCGGTGCCTGCCATTTATGCCGACGAACGCGGCCCGCTGGGCTATCTGGGACAGATGCAGGAATCCGGACGCGACCAGGGACACGCGCTCATGGCCTTGGGCTTGGCGGTTGACGTTTGCCAAATCGGATGGAATCAGGGAGACGATCTATACGCTTTCATGGATAACCGGCTGGTTGCCGGTATCGAATATGTAGCCGCCTATAATTCCGGCGTTGACGACTTGCCCTGGACGGATTACTGGTATCACGATGTGCGCACGGCTTATAATAATTCGTGGAAGCAGACAGGAAACAACGAAGGAGGTCGCGGGGCATTCCGTCCCTATTGGGACCGGATTATCGGGCATTACGAAGGCATCAAGGGATTCGACATGACTTATTCCCATGCGATGCGTGACAAGGAATCGGTAGACGCCGGCGGCGGCAATTACGGTCAAACGAGCGGCGGCTTCGATCACTTGGGATTTTCTACCTTGATGGAATACCGTCCCGCAAAAGCAACGCCGGGGCAAGTTCCCCTCACTCTGAAGCCCCGTATCATTCTCAATAATAAGACTTACAATCAAAGCGAACTGGGCGGGCTGGTCAATACGTACGACAAAACGTCGAATCCTGCCCTGACCAAAGGAAGCGTCCTCACGTTTTCGCCTCTGTTGCCGGACGGAACTGCCGATACAGGCAACTGGCTGTGGAGCACCGGCGCAACGACCCGCGAACTGGAAATTACGGCAAACAGCAGCGCCCTGTACCGCGTTACCTATACCGACGCCAACGGCGTGGAAAGCAAGCAGGTGTACAGCATTGCCGTAACCGGCGACTGCTTGCCCGACAAGCTCACTCCGTCCATTACGGTTGATGAAATCACATACAACGATACGGTAATCACGATTATACCGCAAACGACTTTCACGCTGGCTGCGGGAGCCTCCTCCGGATGGGGAAACTACAAATGGAACAACGGCGCAACTACTTCGTCGATCGAAGTGAAAAACATCAGTTCGGAACGCACTTATAGCGTTACTTACACCAATCAGGGCGGTGCGGAAAGCAAGTTGAATTTCCATATCAAACTGTCCATTATTTCCCCTTCGCTGTCGGTCAACGGCGGCGAAGTGCAAAATACGAATACGACGATTATTACTGCCGGTCAATCGGTCGAATTGAAGCCCATCGTACAATCCGGCAAGGAAAGCGGCGTTTGGCGCTGGAGCAATGGAAGTTCTTCGCAGAATTTATTGTTGGAAGGCATACAGGGAAGCGAACATCATTCGCTTTCCTATACCTACGATAATAAGGAATATACATTGGATTTCCATATTTACGTAATTGTTCGGAATAAGGGAATCAGCGACGGCGACTATTTCATCAAAGATGCGTCCAACGGCAAATACCTGACCAACGACGGCTCTTCGCCGATTTTTGACGACCGCTCGGAAACCGAATCGGATGCGCAAATCTGGACAATCACCAAAGACGGAACACGCTCCAAAATCATTTCCAAATCCGACAGCCGCTTCGTGAACGAATACGGCGTTTTCAGCGCGAATGCGTATTACACTACTTGGAATACCTATACTTTTCATGGCGTAGACAACGGCGACCTGTATGCCATTCAGAACGGCGGAAGTGCTGGAACCGATTACTGGACAATCAATACTTCCGGCACAATTAACGGTAAAGGAGCGGCTACGATGACTGATTTCCCGTTTGAAATCGTTTCGGCTCAACAGACTGCTATTTCGGATGTGGAAGGATCGAAAAGACAGATTTATCCCAATCCGGCAACGGATTATTTGATTCTCAATTTCGAAGATCATTCGGTGGCCACATTCGATTTGTATACGATCGACGGAAAAAAAGTCCGGTCGTTCTCCTGCTCCGCCGGCGAAAACAGGCTGAACCTGAGCAACTGTTTCAAGGGATTATATCTCGGCATCCTGAAAATAAACGGACAAACGGAAACGTTCAAAATCGTCAAAAGATGAAAAGGATGAATGCACAAAAGTACAAAAGCGCGAAAGAGCGACGGCATTCGTGCCTTCGCGCTTTCCTCTTTTCGTGCCTTCTATCTCTCACGCTTTCGCCTCTCTACGCGACTGCGCAAACGCAGTTGACCCATCTGCCGACTCTGTATATCAATACCGAAAATGCACAGCCGGTAGTGAGTAAAGTGGATTATCTGAATGCAACCCTTACGATCAAGAGTTCCGTTGCAGAAGAAGAAGTAACTGATCTGGTTACGGAAATAAGAGGGCGAGGCAATTCCACGTGGGGAATGAGTAAAAAACCTTACCGCCTGAAATTAGATAAAAAAGCGAACTTGTTTGGTCTTCCGGCGAAAGCCAAAAACTGGGCTTTATTAGCTAATTATGCCGATAAAACCCTGATGCGGAATGCTGTGGCTTTTAAAATCAGCGAAATAACCGGTTTGGAATTTACACCTTCGGTGAAATTTGTCGACTTGTACCTGAATGGCGAATTTTTAGGGAATTACATGCTTACCGATCAGATTGAAGTGAACGAAAAGCGTGTGAATGTGGAAGAACAGGACAGCGCCGACATCAAGGAACCCGAAGTTACCGGCGGATACCTGCTTGAAGTGGACGGTTTTGCCGCCGACGAACCCAAATGGTTTACTTCAAGTCAAGGCTTGAAAATTACAATCAAGTATCCGAAAGACGATGAAATAGTAGTGGAACAGGAAACGTATATCCGGAATTATATCACTGCGTTCGAGAACAAACTGTTTGCCGCCAACTTCAAAGATCCGGAGGCGGGCTACCGGTCGATGGTCGATACGGTTTCATTGGTCAACTGGTATATCGCCTGCGAATTGACCGGCAATTCCGACTCGTTCTGGAGCACTTACCTCTACAAGCGGCGCAGCAACGACAAACTGTATTTCGGTCCTTTGTGGGATTTCGATATCGCTTTCAATAACGACAACCGGCTGGGTAATGCGGTCAATAAGCTGATGCGCGAACACGCTTTCAATCCGCGCACATGGATACAGCGGTTTTGGGAAGACGAATGGTTTCAGAAGGCCGTGGAAAGAAGGTGGAAAACGTTGATAGACGGCGATATTTACAATCAGTTAACGGCATATATCGACGAAACCGCCGCCCTGCTGGAAGATTCGCAAGTAAAAAATTTCCAGCGGTGGAATGTTTTGAGTACAAGGGTTTACCGCGAAACCTACCTTTTCACTACTTACGTCGCCGGCGTCAATTACCTGAAAACGTATCTGAGAGATCGGATCGCCTTCCTGAACACGAGTTTTATAACTCCCGAACCGCCTCAACCGACAGCGCCTTTTGTTGCCGAAAACTTTTATTACAACATTCTGAATAAACGCACCAACAATGCGATTGATGTTACCGGCGAATCGACTGCTTCCGACGCTCTGTTGATGTTATGGGCGCCCGCAGACGCCGACGACGGGCAACTTTGGGAAATTGAAGCGGTTGACGATACTTATTTTCGTTTCATCAACAAGCGTTCGGGGCTGGTTATGACGGCAAACGGATACGGGAACAATCTGCTGCAAAAAGATCCGGACAATGCGGACGCCACCCAGAAATGGAAAATCACGCCGGTATTAACCGGCGGTCTGTATGGTATCGAAAGCGCCGTTGCGCCCACTTATTATTCCGTCAACAACAATGCCGGCTCGTTCGAAAACGGCAATAAGGTCATTGTGTATAACAACCGGATTACCGAAAGCGAAAATCAGCAATGGTATATCCAGAAGCGGGAGATGCTGGAAACAATTGATCCGCCGACCCGCCTGATGCTAACGGAAAAGACGCCGTTTACTTACCGGGTTTCCGGGAACCGCCTGCATGTAAAAAATCTGCCGGACAATGCCGTCTTGCGTGTTTTCAATCTGCAAGGCCTCCGGATACAGGAAATCCGGACGAACAAAGCGCAGGCAGTCATCGAACTCTCGCAACGCGGGGTTTATATTCTCCATATAATCACCGCAAAGGGAACATCTTCAATAAAAATCAATATATAAACTTATGAAACATTCATGTTTAACAAACATCCAAGAGCATGTAAATGACTATTCATCAACTCGTTTACTTGTCACTCGTCACTTATCACTTATCACTTGTCACTTATCACTTGTCACTTATTTACGTATGAAAAAAACATTATTCTTTTTCATTCTTCTCTGCCTCAGCCACTGTCTGAGTGCGCAGATAACCGACGGCTTGCAGCTTCATTACTCATTCGAACCGGATGCCGGAGATGCGAGTCGTGTCAACGATATTACAGGCAATGATTGCAACGGCGTTTTGGCGAACGGTGCCGTCTTGCA
>JAIRLS010000130.1 GCA_031259205.1 Bacteroidales bacterium
GCTCCGGCAGGAAGCGAAAGAAACGCGGGTTTCACTTTTACCGAAGTGTCGGAAAGGATAAAATCGCGCCTGTTCAGGAATACAATATCCCGCTTCTCCGGCGCATCATTCGAATCGCATCCAAATGCGATAATCAGAGAAAATACCAATAATAAAATGTTTTTCATACACTTATAATTTAATGACGTATTAAAAAGGAAGTGTAAAAGTACATGAAAAGCGTGAGTTTTCAAGCGCATAAAATAAAAAAAAGTTTTTTTTACGAATGAAAGATAGCATTAAATTATCAGGTAGTGCTGTAAAAAGTATGCTGCTTCAAACAAAGCCGAAATGGATGTAAAAAAACGCGAGGTTAAAAGCCTTAAAATGATGGAACGGTTTCTTTGAAAAACAGCAAGTTTTACGGAAAACCCTGCGGATACGACGGCGCAGGCGGCAATTATTTCCTCTATTCCAATCCAACTGTAAATTTCTTCCCGATAAGATGGTTTTCACCTTTTTTTTAACCACAAAGGGCACGAAGTTTCACGAAGTTTTTTTACTTTATATTACTACTTCCCCCTCTCCCGTCAGGCCTTTGTGTGGGCGAAATATATTTCGCCACTTCTGCGACTCCGTGGTTAAAAAAGTCCCCGCAGGGACGCAATTCGTCATTACTTGCTGTCCGAAAATTGGGGTACATTATAATCCGACAGATATCTTTTCCCCGTAAAAACTTTTTTCATTTCACGCATTTGGAAATCCGGAATTTTCATGTAATTTTGCGACATTACTTTTATATAAAAAGCGAATAACAATATAACATAAAATATCATCATTATTATGGCTTGGTTTTTTGAAAAATCGGAAGGGATAACCGAACAGCAGTTGGAAACGCTTGTAACGAAGGCCGCCCAAGAGAGTATGCGTCGCATTTGCCGGTCGCCGCGAAAGGTGTTACTGCTTCCGCCCGACATAACAAGAGCGCATTCGGGTGCGGGACGGATCACCGAAATGCTGTACCGCTATTTTTCGCCGTCCGCCGACGTGTATGTCATTCCCACGCTTGGGCAGCATCTTCCGCATACGCCGGAACAAAACCGGTGGATGTTCGGCAGCATACCCGAAGAAAGAATCCTGAAACATAACTGGCGTACCGACGGCAAACGCATCGGCAACATTGCGGCGGACTATGTCAAAGCTGTCACCGGCGGTAAAGCCGACTGGGACATCCCCGTCAGCATCAACCGCCTGCTGACGGACGAACATTGGGATATCATCCTGAACATCGGACATGTAGTGCCGCACGAAGTACTCGGCTTCGCCAACCACAACAAAAACTATTTCATCGGGCTGGGCGGCAAGGAAACCATCTGCGCCTCGCACATGGCCGCCGCCTGCTACGGCATCGAGAATAACCTCGGCAATCTCGTCACCCCCTTGCGCCATTGCTATAACAAAGCCGAAGCCGAATACCTGAGCGGGCTTCCCGACGCATACATACAGGTGACAATGAAGTACAACGCACAGGGAGAGTTGGTTCTCAGCGGATTCTACTGCGGCGACGACACGGATACCTACCTGCTGGCCGCACAACAGTCGATGAGCGAAAACATCACCCTCACCCCGCCCCTGAAAAAGGTGGTAGCAGTGATGCAGGGCGACGAATTTTTCAGCACATGGGTTGCCAACAAAGCCATTTATCGCACCCGCAAGGCAATGGCCGACGGCGGCGAACTCCTCATCATCGCCCCCGGACTGCAACGCTTCGGCGAACAGGACGAAGTAGACGATATCATCCGCAAATACGGCTACGCAGGAACACCCAAAGTGATGGAACTGTGGCGCAAAAACGAAGACCTGCAAGACCTCACCCATGCCACCGCTCACCTGATTCACGGATCGTCGGAAGGACGTTTCAAAATCACCTACGCGCCGGGGCATCTCTCCAAAGAGGAGATCGAATCGGTCAACTTCGCTTACGCGGACTATCACGAAACGCTGGAACGTTACCACCCCGAAAAACTGCAAAACGGCTTCAACACCCTGCCCGACGGCGAAGAAATATACTTCATCGGCACCCCGTCGGCAGGACTGTGGACGGCAAAATAACCGCGCCGGCAAACAAATGCAACGTCGCCTCATCCCCTGCCTGCTGATCTGCCTGCTGTCCTGCTGCGACCTCCGGGGACAAAACCCGCAACAGACAGCGCGCTGGACAATACGTCTGCTGCACTGCGTGGACAACGTTCCCGCAGTGTACGACACGCTGGCGTATTCCAACGCTTCGGGCAACCGCTACGCCGTTTGCCGGATCCAATACTTCATATCCCGTATAACCCTGCACGCCCGCGGCACAGAAGTACCGGCAGGAGAGCCGCAACATTACGCGGACAGCGGCCTCTCGCCCACCCTGCTTTGGCAGACGGACGTCCCCGCCGGAAGATACGACTCCCTTTCCTTCACTTTCGGCCTCTCGCCGGAACTCAACCAATCGTATATCTTCCGCAATCCGCCGGAAAACCTGATGTTTTGGCCTGAAGCGCTCGGCGGAGGCTACCACTGCATGAAACTCGACCTGAAATACATCAACCGCAACGGACAGATAGCACATTTCAACTGTCACTTAGGCAATGGACAGGAAAAGAATCCCGACGGGCAGGTAACGGGTCGCGTCGGCAATCACTTTCGCGTTACGCTTCCCCTGCAACTGACAGCCGAAGCAGGAAAAACGGCGGAAACACGCCTCGTCATGCGCATCGAAAAATGGTTTGATGCCGTTCACCGGATAGATTTCAACCGGTTCGAGCGCGGCATCATGGACAATTTAGACGCTATGCGGCTATTTCGCGAAAACGGCAGGCAGGTATTCGACATTTTAACGCTATGAAAGGCTTGTCGCTCCGGTGGATTCGCGGCGTCGTTGCCGGCATGTCGGCGGCAACGATGGCAGCGGCGGTGTGCGCTTACGACCATGCGCCCGCTCCGCCGCCGCCCGAACCGTACAGGATAAATATACCGTTTTTCCCCGACGGGCTGAACATACCTGCCGACAATCCGATGACGGTCGAAGGGATAGCGCTGGGACGGCACCTGTTCTACGACGGAAGGCTGTCGGGACGCACGCATCCCGATTCGCTGATGAGTTGCGCCACCTGCCACCGGCAGGAACACGCCTTCGAATGTGGCTTCCACCACCCTGTGTACAAAAACGGCCGGCCCCACGGACTGACCGGCCAACCGGCCCCGCACGCAATGCTGCCCCTCTTCAACCTGCTATGGAACAACGAAGGATACATGTGGAACGGCCGCATACACGAAAGCAACCAACAACTCGGCGCACCTCAATACAACGTTCCCGCCGAACCGCCCTATCATCACCGGAACATCGAATCGTTCGTGTGGATGGCCATCGTAGCGCCGCACGAGATGGACGGCCGCATCGACCGGACAGTATGCGCCATCCGAAACGCCGGCCTCTATCAACCCATGTTCCGCAAAGCCTTCGGATCGGATACGGTGAATATCGACCGCATCAGCAAAGCCATAGCGCAGTTTGTCCGCTCGCTGGTATCGTTCGATTCCAAATTCGACCGTTTCATGGCAGGACGGGCAACACTCACCGCTTCGGAACTGAACGGCCTGCAACTGTTCACCACCGAAACCGGCGACTGTTTCCACTGCCACGGCTCGCCCGCCGTTCCGCTATGGACTACCAACGCTTTCATGAACAACGCCAAAGATATTGACTTCAATGAAGCCGGCGACCGTTATTCGGTTACCGGTAATCCGCGCGACAAAGGGGCCTACCGCGTACCGTCGTTACGCAACATAGCTTATACGGCGCCCTACATGCACGACGGACGTTTCGCGACCCTCAAAGAAACGCTGCAATTCTACAATTCGGGGCTGCAACGCTCCCCCTACGTCCACCCGCTGATGATCAACATGAACCACGGCGGCGCACATCTCTCGAATCAGGAACTGGCCGACCTCGAAGCCTTCCTGCTTACCCTGAGCGACACCACCTTCGTCACTTCGCCCTCATTCGCCAATCCGCGACCGGATGACGCTTTTTTCACACGATAAACCTGCATTTTATCAGGATACCTCTTTACTGCTTATTTACCGTCACGATTATACCGTTGGCGACAGCGCGTTCCGTACCGCCGGAAGGTTTGTTTTTGATTTCACCGTTAATGACCATACAGGAGGAACCGCCTCCGTCGAGATTTACTGCCGTGTAAGCTCCAAAAGCTTTCAGTATGGCGGCGATGTGATCGGTAACAGCACCAACGGAATAGTTCGTTTGCCGTCCGTCCACAACCAATAGATAAATTTTTCTGCCATCCTGCGAATAACCGATGGCTGTACGCGGGTGATCTTCATTCCAGTTATTTACAGAAACGCCCCGTTGCAGAATCACAGTGCGGTAACCGATAACATTCAAATATCTGTCCGTAAGCGTTGTTCCGTCTAATTTCACGCTCATTGTGACGCCGATTTTATCACCTTCCTGAAGGCTTGACAAAAAAGTGTAGGAATCTTCGCCGGAACTGCCTGTCGTAAGACTGTTACCTACAAGAATGGCGCCTTCGCCGTTAAAATTTTTGCCTTTTGAATTTGGATATTGAGCCGGTATTGCAGTTTCGATGCCATGTTCGATTTTGGTAACGGTAAATTCCATACGGTCATTGACGCGCCAACCGCCTTCGGGTGATGACAGAGAAACCATCGTACTGGTATAGGGCGACCAGGCGAAAGCGGAATCCGTCGGGTAGGAATTGGACAGATTATTGAACAATACCATCTTTCCTCTATCGGCAAATCCGTTGACTTCCGCCAGGGGGAATGTCCGGTTGCCGGCAGCATCAACTGTGCCGGAATAAGTGACCGTGCCGTGAGACGGCGTTTGGTTGTCTTTAAAAACAAATCCGTAATTAGACGAGAATGGCGTTTGTACCAACATGCCGTTTCCAATTTCCATGCCCAGCGGACGATTATTAATGTATGAGTAACCGGTTGTATTCGTTACAAGATAGAAATCTCCGTTGATCGCAACAACGACTTTCCGTCCGGATGCGGAATATGCGGTATTTTTCCGCGCGTACATGGCTGTCGGGCGTTCTACATTACCCTGAGTGGCTTGCGATGCCGGACAAACTTCCAAGCGGTTTCCTTCATGAGAAAGATCTATTTCCACGATATTAGACACCAATCCCTTACCTAATGTTCCGGTACTGTTAACATATTCGGGCAGACTAAATTTAAGCCATTTCACACCGGGCGAAATTTCCTCATACGCTATGGTATCTACCGTGTAATCGGTTGAACCGAGGATAATAGAGAACGGCTTCTGAAAAACAGTAACAGGTATTTCTTTTTCGATATTGCGCGATTTGACCCTGACGGTGGTCGTCCCTTCTGTTATTCCCATCACAAGTCCGACGGAAGATACGGTAGCTACATTCGGATTATCCGACGACCATGAAAATGACACGTCGGTAGCATCAGACGGTTCCGGCGTGGCGAAGATTCGTTCCTTTCCATTGACATAGAGCGTTACGCTTTCCGGTGAAACACGAATCGCCGTCAATGGAATAGTCAAATCGGCGACTGTTACCGGAATTTTTTTCTCAATGTTGCTGCTTACCCGCGCACTGACAATGATTTCTGTCATTCCTGCCGATATGGCAGTTACCCGGCCGGAAGCAGAAACGGCAGCTACATTGACATTACTTGATTCCCATTTGAACGGTTTTTCTGCCGGATTGGCGTCCGAAGGTTCCGGTTCAGCCGTGACTTGCTTTGTTTCGCCTGTTATCATGCTAAGGGCATCCGGATTCACCAGAATAGCCCTAATAGGTGTTTCGGAGGCGCAATCCCACACCAATAACGGGATAATAATTACTAATAATAACTTATTCAGCTTCATGATATTTATATATGTTAGAATTAAATTATAAATAAAACCAATTAACGGCTAATACGATGGACTAAAAGCGTTTTTTTTTTCTCAAAAACCGTCTTTTTGATCCCTAATTCCGCAAATGTTAGGAATCTATTTTTAGAACGACTTGGGAATCATTAAATTGCAATTAAACACAAATAGATGCCTGAAAATCCAAAATCTACGAAGTTATAGTTTAAAATACTGCAATGCCGTACCTTATTGTCAATACGGCAGGATTCTCACAGGCGGTAAGTAAAATATACCTTGCCTTTTGGGGGATTACTTTTGTCTGTCTTCCTTATAAACATGGCGTTGTATTAAAACTCGTTGTAAAGAAAATCTCGGCAAAGATACGATACGAAATAAAAAAGACGCCTCCAAACCATTAATGTTAATTACGTACAATTTAGGACGACAAACCATTTTTCCGACTGGGTGCATTTCAAATTGTCGCAAACCGGCTTATCGTAGCCGTCATTGCAGACCCGAAGCCCCAAACAATCCAAATGTGTTGATAATGAAAAAACGTATATGCTTAATTTTTTGGACGACTCCATTGCGTACAAAACGTTTGAAAGCAACTTCGAGCAAAGATTTCCCCGT
>JAIRLS010000050.1 GCA_031259205.1 Bacteroidales bacterium
CGCCTCATAATCGTATGCTAAAACTGCGCTGTCGGACATTACCTGCACGACAGGCTTTATCATTTCGTATGAGTCGATTTTATTCTTTCCTCGAAAGTCTTCATAGTAATCTGCCAGCGCTTTTTTGCCTGTGAATTTTTCCTCGAAAGTCGGGTCGAAATAAATCACATCGTCGGAAGATAATTCCAGGAATTCATCGGGATTTCCATTGTTCCACAGTTCTAATGCCTGTTTTTCCATGGCTATTATCGTAGCCTTAATTTCTTCTATTGTTTTCATTTTTAAGTATTCATTCTTGTTTCCTCTTCTAAATTTACCAACCGGCATATTCCGGCGAACAGAAAATATCAAGTGCGGCATATCTACTTCACGATAGTGCTTCACGAAGCATCCTCTGACAGTCATACCGTTGCGAATAGCGACATTCATAGAAGCAATGTTTGTCTCACGAATAATGGAATACACCTCGTCGGCGTTCAGTGCCTCAAACGCATATAACTTGCACCCGGCAGCGGCTTCGGTGGCATAGCCTTTGTGCCAGTATGTACGGTTTAAGTGATAACCGAGTTCAAGCACCCGCTTACCATCGGCATCCTGCCAAGTTATACCGCACTGACCTATCATCTTACCGTTTTCTTTGAGAACGACCGCCCAAAGCCCGAAGCCGTCTTCTTTATAACGGACGAGTTGCCTGTCAAGCCAATTTCGCGTTTCGTCATCATTAAATGCGCCCTCATAGGCGTACATCGTTTGCCCGTCTTGCATAATGTCCGCAAGTGAGGGCAAATCTTCTATTGTCATTTCTCTGAGCGTCAAACGCTCGGTTTCAAGGATTATACTCATTTTTTTAGTGTCCTAATATCTTTTCATGTGATTTGTCAAAGAAAAATGTTTTTTTCTTCCATACAAGGGCTGTCGCAAATATCAACAGCAATACCGTTTCAGGTTTTCTTTTTTCAATCCTTTGAACTGTTTGTATTCTTTCGTCGTTTTGCCCGACCATGTTTTGCAGATAATATCCGTAAGCGACGCAAACTGAATGCCTTCCTTCAAACCGAGCCGTTTCCATTCATCGGTCAGTTCTTTGCGGATTTCAATACTTTTCAACCGCTGGTTTATCCAGTTTTCCGAATACCCCAACCGCCGGTAATCGGTCATAGCCTGTTCAATAGACAGTTCAGGGTCTTGCATCTGGTCGATACGTTCTTTAGCAACCTGAGCAAGCCACAATTTGAATGGCTCTGCTTTTGGCGATGGAATGGACTGTATCAGACGGAAAAGTTGCTCTGTATTAGCGACGTCTGTCATTCGCATTTTACCGTCGACGGCTTGCAGCTTCAAGGTACTACAAATTGTAGTACTTTCACCACTTTCCTGTTTGATACGTGTTTTTAATACGCTCCAGTATCTTTTTGGGTCAGGGCTATCGGTCAAAACGCCAACTACATCTACTACGGAAAAATACCATTCTTCCCGTTCATCGTCCCATACGGTACGAACATTCTTTTTTTCAAACAGTTGAATCGATTCTTTTTTCATGTTTTACCCTATTTAATTGTTACAGCTATTTTCATCAAAACAGCGGCAATGCCGGACATCCTGCTGGGCGTTTGTGAGAGTCGCAATATCGCTGTTACCTCTGTGTTTCAGTCCTGTAATATATTCCTTTGTAAGCATACAATCTACTTTTTACAATGCACAAAGATATATGAAATTTTTTAATCACACACAGGCAAATAAAATTGACAATGCGCTACTCAAAACTAAACAACACGAAAATAAACAGGAATTGGAGACGCTGTTAACCTTGAATTTTCAATTATATGATAACGTAGTTTATAACCGGGCATAGTATAACTGCGGGAATCGGAAAGCCTACTCTAATATTTTGGCATGTACCCAGGGGCGTATTATCACAGGCCCCAATAAACCGGAAAGTTGCAACGGCGAGTCCTTTTCCCAATGTTTCCATGTTGTAAAAGTAATGCGTTCCGAAGGACGTTTTGTATGATTCACAAGCCACTCGGGCCATTTTTTTATGTGCTTGCCGCTCCATTCAAAATCTTCCGGTAAATGTTCATCCCCTATTAATCTGTTTGGCCACAGATTTGTAATTCTCACTTCCAGGTCGTTTACGCCTTCGTGTACAAAACCGTCCAGATTGACCCTGAACGGAGCTTTCCATAATACCCCAAGGTTTTTCCCGTTCACCGTCACTTCTGCTATTACCCGGACGTCCCCCAAGTCTAATTCCAGCGAGCGTCCGTCTTGAATTAGATTTCCGGGGAGAGTAAACGATTTTCCGTAGGTGGCGGTACCCGAAAAATAGCGTATTCCCTCGTCGGATGAAGTCGACCATGACGTTAGTTTGTCAAACGTTATTTTTTCCGGCGCTCCCAGGTTATACGGGAAGTTCACTTCCCACGGGCCGGTCAATTCGACCGGTTCCGGGACCGAGTCTACCTGAACGGTTTTCGTTTTCCCCCAGGAAGTAACATACGTCATTTTCCCCGGATATGGAGTAACCCAGATTGCTTTACCATCTTCCGGGACAAGTTTCGGCTCAGGCGTACTTTGTGTCAGATGAAGAATACTTCCTTCGGGTACGGATTTCCGAAGTGTCTCTCCTCCGGCCGAGTAGACGGTGCGTAACTCTTTCTCTTGAGTTTGATCCGGTATGATGCCGGAAACGAGTCCGTTATTTACCGGGATTTCTAAAACGCCGGATGAAACCAACGATACGATTTGCTCCGTGACGTCATATACCGGATAAATGGACGGGATACCCTGCATCTCTTTATCAAATTTCCCATAGAGGGCCGTTCGGATTTTCAATTCACCGTCGCTGCCGGCATCTATGTTTATCGGTTCTCCTTCAATGGCTCGCGCTTCCCGGCGTCGACCTTCCGCTTCATATTCGATACGGAGTTCTTTGATATATCCTCCAGCCGGGTCCACAGAACTGAGATGATTTCCTGCACGTATCGCCAGTTTGCCGTCGCGAACGCTTTTACCGACATTCCCGGTAACATCCGCTAAACCTTCCGGCAGAAAAGTTCCGTATTCGGCTTTTATAATTTTCAAACCGGCAAGCGCCTCTTTCCGCCGGATAAGTTCTACGGTTGTTTTGACAATATGTTCGGATGCGGTAGAAGGTTTCCGGAAGACGACGAACACAGACCCTTCGGATTCGAACGGGATGGTGATACTTGTAGTTCCATTGTCATTCTCCTGCCAGACGAGGGCATCCTTAATTTCACCCGTTTCGGGATTCCATAATTCGGGATGCTTCCCGGTAACGCGGAAATGACATATCTCTTCGCCGCTTTCTTTCTGTGAACTGGCAACAAAATAAATATCCGTACCATCCGCTATCCGGTGTTTATAATTTAATTTCCCGGCAATTCCCGTTTCAGATGAAAAATCAGGCGTAAAAGCATCTCCCCGGAGAATATCCGTAACAGAACGGGTTTTAATCAGATTCGAACCCCATAACGCTTCGGCTAATTGAGCAATTTGCCGATCACATTGCGGATACTGTTGAAGACTTGGGGATTTGAACGCTCTGGTGCCGGTGACCAAAGCGCCCATCTTCGCCAATTCCCCGATTTTGGTAAGCAGTTCGGGAGTCATCCAGGTAGTTTCCGGAAGCGCTAATACCCGGTATTTTCCTCCGGCAGGCGTACAGATTGTCCCATCTTTTACGGTCAAAGAGGCTATTTTGTTTGGGCCAATCAAATCATAATCGTAGCCCAGCGTTCGGATCTCCGGTATAAGAAACGCATCATTCGGAGATGATTCACCCGTAAAAACCAGCACATCGGCTACATTTTCGCCTTGCTGAAGCAAGAATTGAGACCGGGCGATATAATCCATGTACGTTTTTCCCTGCTTCCACCAGGTGTTCATACGGTTCAGGTCAAATCCGAAACTTCCTAACGTCATCCCCGGCCCTGCCTCCCAGGGTTGATGGGTATACGTATGGAAAATAAAACGATTGACGCCTTCGGTCCATACCCTGTCGCCCTTTTGTTTTATGGAGGCCGGGTGTTTGAGCCAGTTTCCCTGTCCGGTAAAAGATTCAGCTCCTACAATCGGATTCCCGTTCAAATGAGCGATGGATGCTGCTATCCTGGGAGAAGAAAAAAAGTCCGGCTCGCCACTCCAAAATTCACACATGACAATATCCCCCGCTTCGCCGGCCTGCATACTGTTATAAGGGCCCCAATAAGGTTCAACCGAAAATTTCATGCCATGTTTATGACAAAGCTCGCTGAAATAAGCATAATAATTTTCTGAAATCAAATCCCCGATTGTACGCCGGAAATCCCAAAGAAAACGCTCCGTTATTTCTCCGCTGTCGACATAGTATCCGGCTAATGCAGGTAAAAACAACCTGCAATCGTAGCCCCTGAGCCGTTTAAATTCCTTATCAAAACCAGCCGTCCAGTTGGTACAGCCAACTTCATAACTGTCGACAAGGCAATTCGTGAGAACCGTACCGGCAAGAGCGCCCAGCTTTTCAATGACCGGAAGGATTCCTCCCTCCCAATACGCATCGACCGCTTTTCTGCTCATTTTATCACATTCCAGTCCTCGTCCGCTTTCCATAGCAGGACGATTTTTGACCCCGGTTGAAGTATGCCCCAGTCGCAAAACAATCCATGCTCCATCCGGGACGTTCCATTCCAGCAGGCCGTCTGCAGACATCGTTGCCGTCAGATCAATCATATCAGTCCTCCGGACGGTAGCCGATTGATCAATCCGTTTCGCATCCGGTTCCAAATGATTCCGGTAAGCATTGCCGGACAAACTTTTAAATGCCAGGTCGTCTATCTTCACGTTATTTTCCGGTTGAGGGAAAGCCAATACCGCAATGTCCCGGTAGTAACCGAGCCGGGAATCAGGCAGGGGTAACCGGGCTTTGAATTTCCTTCCCCCCCTGCAAACCGTTTCACTGTAAACCACGGTTTGCATGGAATATTCCGGAGTGACCCACGGTCCGCCGCTTGCAGACCAGCCGGCGCTGTTATGGAATCCAAGTTCAAGTCCAAGTCGTTCCGCTTCCGTAGCGGCAAATTTGAAAAGATCCAGCCATTCGGGACTTAAATAAGCGGCCCCTCCTTCGGGATACCCCAGATCTACATTAAAGATTTGGGCTTCCTGAATCCCCGCCTGTTTCATGGCTTCCAGATCGGCGGTGATGCCTTCGCCGGAAACATTCCCATTGATCCAGTGCCACCATGTCCGAGCCTTCGCCGAAGCCGGCGGATTCATAAAACCTGCCTGCAAGGTATCCCCGGCGTGTCCGTCACCCATACCTGCCATAAGTAAGATGGCCAGTATCCCGGCTTTCCATTCGTTCAGTCTTCGCATTTATTCTTAATGTTTAATATTTCGGGCTTCTTCGAAAGAAAACAGTGGACGGAAGTTGGGACTGTCGCGGAATCTTTCATTTTTGCGTCCCCCGTATGCCGGATAAAATTGACAGTTCACGTCGAGCCAGTTTGTAATGACGAGTATTTCGGCTTCGGATAGCTTGAGATTCCTGTGCTGCTGCGACAATTTTTCCGTATAACGGTTCACTTCTTCATTATCCCACGCCGTCTGCCGTTCGCCTCTTAACATGGCGCATAATGTTCCGGCTGTATGCGACGGTTTGATGTCCAGCCTGTTTCGTGCCGGGCTTCCTGCTGCGGGAACGTTGCCGACATGCCTGTTTTCTGTCTTTTTAATCATTTTCCTGCAATTTTAATTAAACCTTTATTGAAATTATTTTCAGTACAAAGGTAACATTAAATTTTGCATAACAATATTTTACCGTAACAGTTTCCGGTTTTCCACTTGTCTGAACTTTGATTTTTGTGATTTATTTGATTTCACTGATTTTAGATGTCAATTCCGAATATTTGTACTGTTCCTTAATCATAAATCATAAAAATCATTTTAATCACAAAATCAAAGTTCAGACAACTTTCAATCCATTTTTTCGGGGTCATTAATCCATTTTTGGGGCGACATCCAGAAATGAGGTTTGGCAGATTCGTTTTTAAGGGGCTGTCTCAAAACCGTGTCAGCCTCTTTTTATTTTTCAGGCAGCGAGTTTCAGGTTTTGCGGATAAAAACAGCAAGGTTCAGATTTTGTATCAATAAACACGATAAAAAGCAAAAGTATGGATAAGACAGGTGATTTGGGGGCATTTTGGGGGACATTTTTCCCTTTGTTGTGCAATTTTCCCATATTGAATGCAATAGCGAATATTGCGAAGTCCATCAGTACCATGTCGGCATCTTTGTTGAAGTGACGGAAACGATTGTAGCCCTTGTTACTTTTGACCTGCCCGAAGACAGATTCCGGTTCTATCGGGCGATGACTTCGATGATACAAACCCTCTTCCGAAGTCAGCAGTTTTCGAACTCGCTCTTTGTGCCGCTTAAGATTGAGATTAACTTCTATCCTTCGATTACCCTCCGCCTTATGACACAGGCATTTAAGTGGGCAGCCCTTGCAGTTTTTCGCCTCATAATAACTGACAGATGAAACATTTCCGCACTCTGAGGTTCTGGTTCCCTCGCCAACTTTTTCCATATGTTGACCCATTGGACATACAAAAAAGTCTTTCTCTTTGTTGCAGAACAGATTCTGTGCCAAAAATCCATTGTTTTTGAACGCCTTTTTTTGCTCTTTATGAAACATTGGAAACTTAACAAACGGCTCAATATCATTGTTCTCCATAAAATCGTAATTCGATTCGCTGCCGTAACCTGCATCGGCAACTGTTTTTTTCAATTTTTCCCCAAAACGTGTTTTATAGCCATTTACAAAAGGCTTAAATGTTAAAAAATCGCCCGGGTTCGGGAAAAAATCAAAGTGTGTAATAAATTGTTTTTCTGTACTGATTTGCACGTTATAAGCAGGTTTCAACTGTCCGTTTTGCATG